>OMYR01000046.1 GCA_900315335.1 uncultured Bacteroidales bacterium | reverse complement strand
CAATATGAGTGAGAAAGTATTCGGTATCAAAGTAAAAATTCAATCTCTGAATATCTTCTTCGCTTATCGTGATTTTCTTTTTATAGAGTGATTATGTATAGTTTCAATTAAAAATTTGCCTGCTCACCTTATTTCAAATAAGGCATAGGCGTAAAATAAAAACATCTTATATGACAAAAAAGGCTGAAAATGTATGGAGTTATAAAGCATAAAACATAAATTATCGGCGACAACAGACAAGAAAACAAAAAAAATCTTTAACTTTGCAAAATGAAAAATATAAGGAATTTTTGCATTATAGCCCATATAGACCATGGCAAAAGCACAATAGCCGACAGATTACTTGAATTTACCAAATCGGTGCCAAGCCGCGAAATGGAAAACCAAGTCCTTGACAATATGGACCTTGAAAGAGAAAGAGGTATAACCATAAAGTCCCACGCAATCCAAATGGACTATATTCACAATGACCAACATTTTTACTTAAACCTTATAGACACCCCAGGACATGTGGATTTCTCCTACGAGGTGTCTCGCTCTATCGCTGCTTGCGAAGGTGCATTGCTTATTGTCGATGCAACACAAGGCATTCAAGCCCAAACCATAAGCAACCTTTATCAAGCCGTAGATAACAACCTTGTAATCATTCCAGTGCTTAATAAAATAGACCTTCAAAATGCTATGGTCGAGGAAATGTCCGACCAAGTCATGGATTTGACAGGCTGCGACAAAGAAGATATAATCCTTGCCAGCGGAAAAACAGGTCAAGGCGTGGAAGAGATTTTGAACGCTATCGTTGAGCGTATTCCTCAGCCAAAAGGCGAACAAACAAAAGAATTGCAAGCCCTTATATTCGATTCAATATTTAACCCTTATCGCGGTGTGATTTCTTATTTCCGTATCATCAACGGCACTCTGAATCAAGGCGATAAGATAAAGTTTATGGCAACTAATAAAGAGTACAACGCCGAAGAAATAGGAGTTTTGAAATATACCTTAGAGCCTTGCAAACGTTTGGCTGCGGGAGATGTAGGATATATCATCTCGTCAATAAAAACAAGTAGCGAAGTTAAGGTTGGAGACACAATAACACACTTAGAAAATCCTTGCAAAGAGGCTATCAAAGGTTTTCAAGACGTAAAGCCTATGGTTTTTGCAGGCGTTTATCCCCAAGATGCGAAAGACTATGAGGAACTGCGTTCAAGTATAGAAAAACTGCAATTGAACGATGCTTCATTAACTTTCGTACCCGAGAGTTCATTAGCGTTAGGCTTCGGCTTCCGTTGTGGATTTTTGGGTTTGTTGCACATGGAAATTATTCAAGAGCGTTTGGAAAGAGAATTCGGCATAGATGTCATAGCAACCGTTCCCAATGTAAATTACAAGATATACACCACCAAGGGCGAGTGCCTTGAAGTCTATAACCCGAGCGGACTGCCCGACCCTTCGCATATAGAACATATCGAAGAACCATATATAATCGCCTCCATAATAACCAAAACAGACTATATCGGAGCTATTATGAAACTATGCATAGACAAGCGTGGAATATTGAAAAATCAGACATATATCACAACCGACAGAGCCGAGATAATCTTTGAGATGCCTTTAAGCGAAGTCGTCTTTGATTTCTATGACAAACTTAAATCCATCTCCAAAGGTTACGCTTCATTCGATTATCATCAGTCGGATTACAAGCCCTCGAAACTTGTCAAATTGGAGATACTTCTTAACGGCGAGCCTGTCGATGCCCTTTCAACGCTTATATATGCTGACAATGCCTATGCTTTCGGCCGCCGTATGTGCGAGAAACTTAAAGAACTTATCCCTCGCCAACAGTTCGATATAGCCATTCAAGCCGCTATCGGTAGCAAGATTATCGCCCGCGAGACCGTCAAAGCGGTTCGAAAAGACGTTACCGCCAAATGTTATGGAGGCGATATAACACGTAAGCGAAAACTTCTTGAAAAACAAAAAGAAGGTAAAAAACGTATGCGTCAAGTGGGTAATGTGGAAGTGCCGCAAAGTGCCTTTCTTGCCGTACTTAAATTAGATTAAACGTAAAACAATAAAAATAGTTATAAAACATGGAAACAGTAGCATTTATTTTGATTGCAGTGATATTTGTTGTCGCTGAGATAGTTTTGGGTTACTATATGTTACACCAAACCAAGGAGTTCGTAACCAATGAACAGAAAAAAACGCTTTTGGAGATACAGAAAATATCAGAAGCCGAGACACGTAAAGTGGTAACACCCATACAACTGCAATCCTACGAACGTTTGGTGTTGTTCCTTGAAAGGATGAAGCCTGACAACCTTGTCCTTCGTTGCTACGAACCCGATATGAGCACCCGCCTGCTTCGTGATGTGATGATAAAAAACATACGCGACGAGTACGAACACAACCTTTCACAGCAACTCTACATCTCTTCGCAAGCATGGGCATATATCAAAAACGCAAAAGAAGAGATAATAAACATACTTAACTCCCTGACACCAAAAGACTCCGAAAACATAACACCCACAGCCTACGCAGGTCTTATATTCGAGAAAATGACAGGCTCACAATCCCAAATAGAAATCGCCCAAGAATTTTTGAAAAAAGAAATCCAACAACGTTTTAATTAACGGTGTGAGCCACACAGGCAAATAACGCATAGCGGGTGCGAACCGCACTCGTAAGTAACGCATAGCGGTGATGCAAGGTGGTGAGAGAGGTTGTAAAAAAGGGGCATAAAATAAATTAAAAATAAAAATCAAGGAGCTAAAAAAAAGACTGAAAGATTAAGCAATACCATAGTGCAAATATAGATTAAACGACAACAATGAAAGACTTGTCCGAATATTTGGAAGAAGTAATAAAAAACAGCATAGAAGCAGGCTCCGATGAAATCAGCATCACGGTACGATACAGCGAACAGAAAAATGTTTTTCGCTTTATCGTTGAGGACAACGGCTGCGGAATGGATAAAACACTGCTCAAAACAGCTGCCGACAAAGGCATATCCACCAAAGCCATAGGTCATAAAGGCGATAGTTTATTTAACTTAAAAACTCTTGTAGAGAGTTGTAACGGAATATTCGTTCTATCCTCACACCCAAACAAATACACTCGCTTGGAATGGACTATCAACGCCGACCAAACTCCTATACCTCTCGGCGATTTAGCCGACATTATAGCCAAAACTATTTTCAACAACCTGAGCATCGACATCCATTTTATGTATGCCACCCAGTACTCTACATTCGTCTTTTTCTTACCCGCCATGGCGTATATGTACAAGTTGGAAAAGATGAGTACGATGTTAGACTTGCGAAAACTTAAAAAAGTACTTAAATCCAATATATTATATTCCAACGAGCCAATAAAATTGCATTAAGTCAATGTTTTATATAAAAATTCTTTGCATTTGCAAAAATTTCACTATCTTTGCCAACTGAATATGACTTGCTTAGCCGTGCAGAAAGAAGCGAAAGGAAAGTAAATGAAAGGCTAAGAAAAATATTGAAAAATATAAGAAAACTAATTGAACGTGAAAGGTTTAAGATACATATTAATATTTCTTGTCGCAGCAATAATGTTGAGTTGTTCTAACGTTCAGGCTCAAAATCGTCAGAAATTGGAGAACGAGAAAATCAAACTCGAAAAAGAGATTGCCTCGATGAATGCCATTTTGAAAGAGACAAAGAAGAAAAACAAGATGTCGGCTTCGGAATTGCAGATAATCAAAAAGAAAGTAGCTCAACGTCAAAAACTTGTAAGCAATATATCATCGCAAATAAATATATTGGACGACCAGATAAAGACCGCCCAACAGTCTATCGGAGAGGAATACAAAAACCTTGAAATCCTAAAACAGAACTACGCTCAAATGCTCCGTTATGCCCAACGAAACAGAACGGCAACAGACAAATTGATATTTATTTTTTCGGCAAAAGATTATCACGAGGCTTATCAGAGATATATGTTTTTCAAAAACTTCGCTAAGATGCAACGCCAACAAATGGCTCTTATATCAAAGAAAACTTCCGAACTGACAACGATGTCAAACGAACTTTTAAGCCAAAAGAAATCGCAAGACAAACTGCTTCGACAAGAGAAAGCCCATACGGCAACACTTGAAAAAGAAAAACTGCAAAAAGAAAGAGCAGTCAAAGATATTCAAAGCCGTCAAAAACAATTGACTCAACAAATTAAACAAGCCGAAGCCAAGAAAAAGAAACTTACCCAACAGATAAACGCAGCTATCAATGCCGAAGTAAAAAAACAGCAGCAATTGGCAGCTAAAAACAAGGCTTCGAACAATAAATCGTCCAACACCGCCAAATCCGACAACAAAAAATCCTCCACAACCGCCAAAGAGCCTACGACAATGCTTGCCACCGCTCACGATGTGGAACTTAACAAGGGATTTATAGGCAACAAAGGAAAACTGCCATGGCCGGTAGATAAAGGTGTTATAGTTAGCAGTTTCGGCGTTCATGAACACCCGGACATCAAGGGTACTACAATCAAAAATGACGGTATAGATATACGCACCACCAAGGGTTCTGCCGTCAAAAGTGTTTATGAAGGAGAAGTTCGGTCGGTTTGGAAAGGCCCTAACGGCAAAAACGTTGTCCTTATCCTGCACGGCGAATATTTTACGATTTACACAAATTTGGAGTCCGTCTCTGTTTCCAAAGGTACCAAAGTGTCTATGGGACAACGTATAGGAACAGTAGCCACCAACGAAAACGGACAAAGCGAGATAAACTTCCAAGTGCGTAAAGGCTCTACCCCACAAAATCCTGTACTTTGGCTTCGCAGATAACCGACAACAACAAAAGTAATTTGAAAAAGAAAACGAAAAAGAGATAAGGCACATAAACACATAGCACTCAAAGAAAGACATAGACAAATGGCAGTAAAGCAAGGCAGGGAGCAAAAGTAAAAGTGGAAACAATAAAAAGTGTTTGGTGTCAATATAAAAAAAACAGATATAGAAACAATAACTTAATATAAATATAAAAGAGATGTTTAGGAAATTAATTACATTTATGGCGGCTGTTATGCTTTTCATAGGCTCTTATGCACAGCAAAGCCCTGCCAAATGGACGTTCAAAACACATAAAATCAATGACTCCGTTGCCGACTTGGTAATGACTTGCCATCTGCAAAACGGTTGGCATATATATTCACAAAAAACCAAAGGTACGGAACTGCCAATAGAGTTTTCATTTGAGAAATCATCTCAATACCAGCGTATCGGCTCTGTAAAAGAACCTAAATATCTTGCGAAATATGACAAATACGCAAAAGATACGACACGATATTTTGAAGGTAACGTTGTGTTTCACCAACGAATAGGCATCAAAACCGACAAGGATTTCAAAGTCAAAGGTATGGTATCGTTTCAGTTGTGTGAGAACGGCTCGTGCATACCTCCAAGCGATGTGGATTTGGTGTTTGATGTCAAAGGCAATCCCAATGCGGCTGCCATTCCTACAACCGAACCTGACGTAGTGGAAAATGGCACCGAGACAACAACCGAAACGAGTAGCGAACAATTGGCACAAACAACGCAGACAGCAACCGAAAATCAAGATACCGCAAGCGTTGGCGACACTAAAAACCTTGCCGATAAATCGTTGCTTATGGTCTTTTTGATTTCGTTCGGCGTGGGTCTGTTGACTTTGCTAACTCCTTGCGTATTCCCTATGATTCCTATGACAATTTCATTCTTCCTACACGGCAAGAAATCAAACCGTCAAGGTAGAAAACAAGCCTATTTCTTTGGATTATCGATAGTGTTTATCTTTGCTGTCTTGGGATTGGCATTAACGCTAATCTTCGGCAAGGACGCTATGTATATCATATCCACGCACTGGATACCTAACGTATTGTTCTTTATCATCTTTATGGTCTTTGCATTGTCATTCTTCGGCTTGTTTGAGATAACCTTGCCAAGCAAATGGGCTAACAAATCCGATGCAAACGCCGAAAAGGGAGGCTTCTTGGGAGCGTTCTTCATTGCTTTGACAACGGTTTTGGTATCGTTCTCCTGCACAGGTCCTATATTGGGTGCAGCCCTTGTGGAGATGGCTTCGGGTTCAAGCAACTCGTTTATCTTCTTCGTATCGATGTTGGGATTTGCGGTAGGTTTCGCATTGCCATTCACATTGCTGGCTATGTTCCCGTCATTCTTGAAAAATATGAAGAGCGGCTCGTGGCTTAACAGCGTTAAAATCGTTTTCGGATTCTTGGAAATCGCTTTGGGATTGAAATTCCTTATGGTTGCCGACCAAGCCTGCAACTGGGGCATATTGCCGAGAACGACATACTTGTGTATATGGATAGTTATCTTTGCGATGATTGGATTTTACTTGCTTGGCAAACTTAAATTCAAAGGCGACAGCGAGTTAAAACATATAACAGTACCTCGTCTGTTCCTTGCAATCATATCGTTCTCATTTACCATTTATATGATACCGGGCTTATGGGGAGCACCGCTTAGCGCGATATCGGGCTATTTGCCACCGGTGTCTTCACAGGAATATAATGTTGAGAAAATCATTGTAGAAAACGGCGGCGGCAGTGGAGCAACGGCAGATTTGGGAGACTTTCCTGCAAAAAGAAAATATGCAGACAAATTAGATGAGCATGTACCTGTCGGTTTCAAAGCGTTCTTTGATTTGGAGGAAGCCAAAGCCTACGCAAAGAAAGTCGGAAAGCCTTTGTTCTTGGACTTTACAGGTAAATCCTGTGCTAACTGCCGAGAAATGGAGACGGCTGTCTGGACTGTACCCGAAGTAAAAAAACTAATCCAAAACGATTATATCCTTGTGTCGTTATACTGCGATGAAAACACCATAACACTTCCGCAAGAAGAATGGACGCAGATGAACGGCAAGACCATAAAAACGCTTGGCAGACGCAACCTTAACTATCAGATAGAGAAGTTCCACGCCAACGCTCAACCGCTTTACGTTCTTATGGACGGCGATGGCAACCTGCTTACCGACAAACCGCAACCATACGACAAAGACGCCAACAATTTTATAGACTTCCTAAACAAAGGTCTTCAAAATTTCAAGAAATAGTCTTTTAAATATGGCATAGCCGCTAAATTTGGAATTTTTAAGATGGTCAATTAAAAGATGTCTGCTAAATTTGGAATTTTTAAGGTGGTCAATTAAAAGATGTCTGCCAAATTTGGAAATTTAAGTCGGGACAACAAAGGAAGGCTAAAAAATTTGACAGACATATAGGATTATAATAGCGAATTTCTATTATTATTACTATATTTATTATTTATGGCAAAGGCGAGCAAAATGCTCGCCTTGTCTTATTATAACGAATACAAATTTTTATTTTATGTAAATCACTGCTTGCGTATCTATCACGACCTCGTCTATTTATTAGCCGCATGCTTTGCCGCTTTTATTTTTGGAAAAGACAAAAGTTTTATTCAAAAGAAAGGTAACGATGGCATTAGGCAAGACAACCAACAACTGTCCTATCGCATCACCTGCCTTGCTTAAATCAATTGAAAATTTTTCCAAAAGGTTCAAATGCGACCTGTCTATATCAAAGAAAAAATCATATACGCCACTCTCTGCCAAGTAATGCAGCTCCAAAAGATTGACAACATACATTATGCCGTAGATGATAAAAAACTGAACTATAACGTTATAACCCTTGTTGTCAAACACTATTTTGCCTGTACTATGATAGTTGAACAAAACGCCCAAAACCGTCGAAACCAGCACAGCCACAGCTCTCTGCATTCCAACCCAACGACAAAGAATAAAAAGCGTGTAACCCACAATGGTGTTGATACCACCAACGAACAGAAAGCGTATAAAAGGATTCTTTATTTTCATTAACAAATCTATGGGTTTATGCAGTATATTCTTCAAAGTCATTGTCATATATGTCTTATCTTGTTGTATGATGCAGTGTTATTATCAAAATATCTTCCTATAAAATCGCTATCTTTGTGCAACTCTTCATAGAAATAATTCTGCAAAATTAGGTATTTTTCACTACATACGAAAAAATTTTAATAACTTTGCGCTTTATTTTATCCGAAACAGCAAGAAAATTTATGACCGAAAAACCATTGATATTTGTTACCAACGACGACGGTTATCAAGCCAAAGGCATACGTCTTTTGATAGATATTTTGCGACCATTGGGTAAGGTGGTCGTTGTGGCTCCTTCTACCGAGATGAGTGGGAAAAGTCATTCGATTACAACAGGTAAACCTTTGAAACTTACAACTATAACCAAGCAAGAAGATTATGAAGAATACTCTTTGGAAGGCACTCCTGTGGATTGTGTGAAAATGGGCTTTGATAATGTTTTATCTCACCGTCCCGACTTTCTTTTTGCAGGCATTAATATGGGGGCAAACACGTCGATAAACACTATTTATTCAGGTACTATAGCTGCCGTTATGGAGGGTTGTGCGGAAAATGTGCCGAGTGTAGGTTTTTCGCTTTGCGACGATAGAAAAGACGCTCCATTAGAGGATTGCAAACCGTTGGTGGAACAGATTATAGCCAATGTTCTAAAAAATTCCTTACCCGATGATGTGTGCTTAAACGTTAATTTTCCTATCGGCAAGATTCGTGGTGTCAAGGTGTCGCATCAAGCCAAAGGGTATTGGACGGAAGAATTTGATAAAGAGGTTAAACAAGACGGACACTCAATATTTTGGCTTGGCGGGCAGTATCATTGCACCGACCAAAGCGACAGAGCCGACTGGAATGCAGTCAATGACGGCTTTGCCGCCATTGTCCCAATGCATGTGGATTTTACGGCATACAAGGTTATGGAACAAATAAAAAAACAATTCGAGAACTGACAAACAATAACGACATACTAACAGAAACGATAAACGTAAATTAAAAAACTTAAAAAAACAAAAGACAAAAAACAATATAAAAAAATGTGGTTCAAACGAGATGATTTTATGGTAGGATTTGTTTTAAGCACACTTTTGACTGTGGGCTGTGCGTTGTTGATAGTTTTAATTTTACGACTGTTGGAGGCGGATTTATTGGTGCAGATGAAAACGTTTTTGTTTTCGGTCGTGGGCGAGATATTTTTACTTCGCTACTATTTGAAATCACAGCAAACGCAATCGGCAAAAGGCTCGGTATTGGCGTTGGTTATGACTTTGGGAACCATATTGGTATTTTTAATTAAATATAATTACTTAACACTAAAATAGTTTTAATAATTATTTTAACGATTATAAATAAGAAAAAATTCTTTGCAACAAAACAGAAATAGCAAGGCAAGAAGGGATTAATAACTTAGAAAACAACAACAAACACAATGAAATATTATATCATAGCAGGAGAATTGTCGGGAGATAAACACGCATCGTTGCTAATGAAATATATAAAGCAATACGACACAAAGGCGGAGTTTCGTGGTTTCGGTGGCGACAATATGAAAAACGAAGGCTTGCAAATCGTTAAGCATATCAACGACTTGGCTTTTATGGGTTTTGTGGAGGTGGCAACGCATCTTAAAGAGGTGTTGGGCAATATCCGTTTGTGTAAAAAAGATATAATGAGTTTTCAACCCGATTGTATGATTTTCGTCGATTACCCGGGCTTTAACCTTCGTATAGCCAAATTCACGCACAATAAAGGAATCAAAAACTTTTATTACATCTCTCCGCAGGTGTGGGCTTGGAAAAAAGGCAGGATAAAAACTATGCGTCGCATATTGGATAAACTTTATGTCATTCTACCTTTTGAAAAACCCTTCTATGCTGACCACGATATGCAGGTGGAATATTTCGGCAACCCCTTATTGGACGAGATTGCGTTGTTTAAGGACAATCTAAGGGATAAAGAAGCATTTCTTAAAGAATATAACCTTGGCGACAAGCCTATTATAGCCATATTGCCGGGCAGTAGAAAACAAGAGATAAAAAAGATGTTGCCTGTTCAGAGCGTTATAGCCGACAAGTATCCGCAATTTGATTTCGTTGTGGCTTGTGTGGATTCTTTCAGCGAAGAGTATTACAGAAGTTTGATTCACAGCAACAATATCCATTTGGTGTTTAACCGTACGTACGATATTCTTAACGTAGCACATAGCGGTCTTATAACTTCGGGAACAGCAACATTGGAAACTGCGTTATTCGATGTCGTTCAATGCGTTTGTTACAAAGCTTCAAGATTGTCGTATCTTATTGCGACATATATCGTCAAGATAAAATACATATCTCTTGTCAATATCATTTTGAAACGTGAGGTTGTCAAGGAGTTGTTGCAAAATTTATGGAATGCCGAAGCGTTGGACAGCGAGTTTCGGAAAATTACTTTCGATGAGGATTATCGCCATAGGATTAAAGCCGATTACGCCATCCTGCGTTCCCAACTCGGCAACGCAGGGTCAAGCAATCAAGTGGCTAAAAACATCGTAACGCAAATTCAAAACAAATAAACAAGTATAAACATCAGTCTCTTTACATAATAATATTTTGAATGATGCATTATATAAGGGTGCTATTTTGAAAATAACAGACAAAACAAGGGAAAATAAAAAACAAAAAAACTTAATGATATGAAAAAGATAGTTGTTTTATTGGTCGGCTTATGTTTTTGCGGTATGGCTTTTTCTCAAAGCAAGGTTTATTTTACCAAGGACATAAGTGCGGAAGGATTGGTAAAGGCTTTTAAAGCATTGGGCGTTGAGCCGAAAGGTAATGTGGCCATAAAGATTTCTACGGGAGAGTCTTCAAAATCCAATCATCTCAGCCCCGAACTTATTAAAGGCTTGGTAAAGGAAACTAACGGCACATTGGTAGAGTGCAACACTGCTTACGGAGGCAATCGTGCAACGACGAAAGACCATTTGAAAGCCATTGAGGAGCGTGGTTACGACAAGATAGCAAAAGTGGATATTATGGACGCAGAGGACACTATCCACATACCTGTTCAAGACACTAAATGGATTAAATACGACATCGTCGGCTCACATCTTAAAAACTACGACTTTATGATTAACCTTGCACATTTCAAAGGTCATCAAATGGGCGGTTTCGGTGGCGTATTGAAAAATCAATCCATAGGCGTGGCTTCTTCTGCCGGCAAGGCATACATTCATTCAGCCGGCAAGAGCGAGACAAATCCTTGGGGCAACAACAACCAAGATTCTTTTTTGGAGTCAATGGCTGCTTCGGCACAAGGCGTTCATGATTATTTCGTCAAAGACGGCAAACAAAACATAGTTTATATCAACGTTATGAACAATATGTCCATTGACTGTGATTGTAACGGCAACCCGGCAAAACCTGAATTAAAGGACGTTGGTATATTGGCTTCATTAGACCCTGTTGCATTGGACGAAGCTTGTTTAGAGATTGTTTTCAAGCATAAAGATGCCAAAGGCGACACTGCAAAACCGTTAATAAGCCGTATCAAACAGATGCACGGCACACATACGGTGGATTACGCCGAAAAACTTGGCTTGGGAACAAAGAAATACACTCTTATCGATATAGATAAGAAGCATTAAAAAGTTCAAATAGCCGTTGTAAGACTATTATTGGTAACGGGATATTAATTTATCCCGTTTTGTTTTTATACACCGCTCAAATTTTCTTTGCTTAGATTTTCATTGCTCAGGCTATCATGTTTCTGCCAAACATTTAACGTTCGTTAAATCATTTATTAAAAATTATTAGTTGCCATTTAGAGATTATTACATCGTATATTGAAATTATTGATTTATCAGCCGAGATTATTGATTGCCGTATTTATTTTATCGTCTTTTATTGTCGTTGTTTTATCGTTGATATTCGTCTAAAAAGTTTGCGATATTAGTAAAAGGAATACAAAAAAAGACGAAAAACATAAAAAATAAAATGAATAAGTAAAAGATTAAAAATTTTTATCGTAACTTTGCCGATTATTTTAAGTGGGCTTATTAATAAGATAATAACTAAAAAAACATAATAATAAGATGAAAAGATTACTTGCAGGCGTTTTGTTGGCAGGAGTGATATTCGGATTCTCTTCTTGTTCTTCTTCGCTTAAAACCATGCAGAAAAAGCATCAAACGGTTCGTTATCAAATTTCTCCGAACCCTATGGAGACAACGGGCGACAAAGTCATCATTACAATCAACGGCAATATTCCTCAAAATTATTTCAACAAAAAAGCTGTGGTTTATCTTCAACCTGTGCTTACTTGGGAAACTGGCGAGGTTATCCTTTCTCCTATGAATTTGAAAGGTCAAAAAGTCGATGGCAACGGTCGTACGATAGAAAAAAGTAATGGCGGCAGATTTATGTATAGAGACACGGTGGCATATCGTCCGGGTATGGAAAACGCCGTTTTAACTCTTAACCCTGTGGCTTACAAAGCTAAAAGCGTCAATGAAGCCAACGCAACACGTAGCGAGGCTTTGGAGAATGAAGATGCTATCGAACTTGGCAACGTTAAAATTGCACAGGGCATAAACTCAACATCTAACCGTGTGGATATTAAAGGCGATATGTCAATGGCAAGTGCCAACTACACTGTTTCCAACGATGAATTGATGAAAGCCGATATTTATTTTACGGTCAATATGAGTGATTTGAACTGGAACAATGCTTTGAACAAGAGAATGGAAGCAAAACGCGGCATCAACAATATGAAATCCTATATCATCAACAACCAAGTACCTAAACAGATTTATGTCAATGCTTGGGCTTCACCCGAAGGTGAGGAATCGTACAATATAGGTCTTTCCAAGAAACGTGCCGAAACGACTGTCAAACTTGTGGATAATATGCTTTCAGAAGCGTTGAGAGAAAGAGCAAAAGCCGAAAACATAAAAGCATCGGACATAAACAAATATGTTGAAGACATAAAGAAAGACGTTGTAATCACGACCAATGCTCGTGGAGAGGACTGGGATAACTTCTTAAAACTTGTGGAAGGCTCTTCTATGCAAGAGAAAAACACTGTTATCAATGTCGTTAAATCTCAACCTGACAAAATCCGCCGTGAGCAGGAAATCAGAAATATGAGCGTTGTTTTCCGCCAGATTGAAGAAGATATTTTACCTACACTTCGTCGTGGAGAGATTGCGTTTAATTTCTCGGGCGTTCAGAAAACAGATCAGGAATTGGCAAAAATGGCTTTGTCCAACCCGGATAATCTTACTTACGATGAATTGATGTACGCTGCATCATTATCTCACAACTACGCTATTAAATTGCAGATATACCAAGCCGTAACGGAGCGTTTCCCTTCTCAATGGGAAGGTTGGAACAATGCAGGTGCAACGGCGTTGTATTTGAATCAGTATGACGATGCCAAGATGTATTTGGAGACAGCGTATAAACTTTCTCCTGAAAACGGACAGATAGAAAACAATTTGGCTTTATTGCAATTGGCATTGAGAGACACCGATGCTGCTGCAAGATATATTGAGCTTGCCAAGGAACATGGCAGCGAGCAGGCTACTGCAAACTCGGCTATCGTGTCTATCAAACAAGGCGATTACGAGGCTGCATCCGAGCAATTGCAAGACAGAAAATGTACATACAATTTGGCTTTGATTCAATTATTGACAGGCAACACAGGCAACGCTATCCGTACTTTGGATTGCTGTGTGGATCAGACGAGTGAAGTTAATTATTTGCGTGCTGTATGTTATGCACGTTTGGACGATGTTCCGGGATTAATCAAGAACTTGAAAGCCGCTTGCGAAATGGAACCTGCATACAAATACCAGGCTAAAAACGATGTGGAATTTAAGCGCTATCAATCGCAGATAGAGTTCCAAAACATCATAAACAATTAGTGCATCAAAATTTTTAGATTAAACACTTACATCACCACAGTCAATTTTTTATGATTGCGGTGATGTTTTTTATTATTGTTTTGTCTCTAAATTTTTATCGAATATCAGCCAAACAGTATCACACATCAGTAAATTCACAATATTTTCTGGACAAGAATACAAACTTAATAATTACGCGAACTATTACAATCTTATAAACGGCCCAGTAAATTGCTCAACAGATGCCTTTTCACAAAATAATTTGGAGGTAGGAATAACATTCTTCTGGTAGAAAAAGCGAATTTACTTGATTTATTTATTCATTAGTGCGGGCTTTGAATTAGTCCGCACTTTTATCATTTTATGTGTTAAAAAGAAAATTATCTAAGTTATAAAACGAAATAAGGGAATAAGCAAGGCTTAGAAAAATCTTTTGACTGCACAAAGATGATGAGAATATATATCCTCAAAGCCTATCGGTTTAATGCCTTTTTCATCTATATTATCTATACGAACCTTGCCGCTGCAATGAATAACTTTATTATTGCCTAAATATATGCCTACATGGTTTATGTTCTTGGTCTGTGGATTGTCAAAGAAAACCAAATCCCCGGCAGCAATATCATTAAAAGCAACATCCTTGCCTTGTCTTGCCTGCATAGATGCATCTCGCAGCAAATCTACTGCCGCAAAAGAAAAAACATTTTGAACAAAGCCGCTGCAATCCATTCCGAAGATACTTTTGCCGCCCCATTGATATGGAGTATTCAAAAGTAACAACGATATGGCTTTTATCAACAACGGACTGCGTTTGTTATAGGCTATAACGCTGCCTTCTACGAGCGAAAACTTATGTCCTTCTATCGAAAACATTTTATCCGCAAGCATTGAAGCCATAGGAATGGTTATAATATCGTTATCCATTTGGATTTTTGCAATAGTGGAAGATATTATATAATTAGGTTCGGGCAGCAAAGTATCGCTAAGCAAAAGATTGCGTTTATCCACCCAACCGATATAATTGTCGTTAATATTTTGGATTTTAAGCCACGAGTCAGCAACGACATTATCGCCTGAAAACTGCTCCAATACCTTTACTCTATCGCCGAAGAGCAATTGCGTTATTTGTTCGCTACGGCTTTGATGATTGCTTCTAACCGGAACAACGCCAAGATAACAAAAACCGTTCATAACAAACAACTACAATTTGCCTGCTTCTATACAATAAATAATACGCTCCACAAGTCGGTCTTGCTCATCTGTCAATGGATTGAATTCTCCTTTCAAATCCACTCCAAGGGCTTTGCAAGTGGAACTTGCCATTGTGGCTTTTACTCCCCCGCCAAAGGTTTTGATTAAAGCGTAAGACGAATAACCGGTCTGTCGATAGATTAATTTGGCTAAAAGTTTGCTTTGGTCTTTGTTAAGGCTCTTGCTTTTGTCTTTGAACTTGTTTTTAATGTCTGTATAAGCCTGCTTTTTAATCTTATCTATCTGTGCATCGTTTTGAGCCTTATCTATCATGGAAGCGTATGCACTGAACAGTTGTTGTGCCTGCTTGGCGATAGGATAAGTTTTCTTGACGTTGCGGATAAGTTTGGAATATTTCTTTTGTTCTTTGTCGCTCAAAGGAGATATATAGCCCTTGACGATGACAGGCTCTAAATATGCAAGCGGAATGGTGTCGCCATTGCTTATTGTTCCAAAAACAGTTATGCCACCTTGTTTCTGTGCCGTTGCAACAAAGACGGCAAGAACAGATACGAGCAAGACAAAAAATCTTTTCATAGCGTTAAATTTTCTAAATTATTTATTGTTCTTTACCAAGCCTGCACCTTGAAGCATCTGCTCAGCGTATTGCTTGGTAATGGTTATCGTTTTCTTGGCTTTTTGGGTTGGAAGAGAAAACATCAAATCGTTCATAACGTTCTCCATTATACCCCTCAAACCTCTTGCTCCCAAAGAATAATCCAATGCCGTTTGAACGAAATAGTCCAAAGCATCGTCATTGAAACGCAGGTCTTTATTGTCCATTTCAAAGAGTTTCTGATATTGCTTGGTTATAGCGTTCTTAGGCTCGGTCAAGATACGTTTCATAGCCTTTGCGTCCAATTTATCCAAAGACGTAAGCACAGGAAAACGTCCTATAAGTTCGGGTATAAGTCCGAAGGATTTCAAATCTTGCGGTTGAGCGTATTTAAGGAACTCTTCTGTATCGATGTTATCTCGCTGCAATGATTCCATAAAACCTATCGCATAGGAGTTCATTCGAGAAGCAATATTACGTTCAATGCCGTCAAATGCACCTGCCGCAATAAACAGTATGTTACGAGTATCCACTTGGATAAACTTTTGTTCCGGGTGTTTTCGTCCTCCTTCTGGTGGTACATTGACAACAGTCCCCTCCAATATCTTCAAGAGCGATTGTTGGACACCTTCTCCCGAGACATCTCGCGTTATAGACGGATTGTCGCCTTTACGGGCTATCTTGTCTATTTCATCGATAAAAACAATACCTTTCTCCGCCCTTTGAACATCATAATCGGCGTTTTGCAAAAGACGCGTAAGAATATTCTCGACATCTTCGCCGACATAACCTGCTTGTGTGAGCGTGGTAGCGTCAGCAATGCAGAAAGGGACATTTAACAAGGTTGCAATAGTTCGAGCTAATAATGTCTTGCCTGTACCTGTCTCGCCAATCATTATAATATTGGATTTTTCCAACTCCACATCGTCAGTCGTCTTGCCTTTGGCAATATAGTTCAAACGTTTGTAATGATTATAGACAGCCACCGAAAGAATTTTCTTTGCACGCTCCTGTCCTATGACATATTGGTTAAGAAAATCAAAAATCTCTTGCGGTGTTTTCAATTCAAGACTCTCGTCTTTCGTTGCATCATTGCGTTTATGCTCTTTTGCCATAGCCTTGTTGATTTCTCTTAAACAATCATCGCAAACACCTACGCCTTGAAACATAGACGGCACGTATGCGTTAAGCATACTAATCGGTCTGCCGCAAAAAGCACATATATTCTCGGGATTATTATTGTTTTTATTTTGTTTTGCCATTGTCAAACGAAATATTTACTAAGCCAAAAGAAATTATTTCTTCAATCCTATCTTGTGTCCCATAGCAGCATACCAAAGTATGTACAAATAGCAAGGAAGGAACAACAAGTATGGTATTTGTCTATTAGACAAAATATCGGATAAATAGCCGTAGAAAGGTGGTATCAACGCTCCTCCGACTATTGCCATAATCAACAAAGCGGATGCAAAAGAAGTGTTTTTGCCTAATTTATCGATAGCCATAGCCCATATAGCTCCCCACATAACAGCATTGGAGAAAGAAAGCAATATCAAGAATACCAACGATATCACTCCGCTTGTCAAAAGAGAGATAACCACAAATGCCAACGATAACACACAACAATAAATCAAAGCCTTCGTCTGCGAGATATATTTAGGTATAAGAACTATCGTTGAGATGTAGCCCACAAGCAATGCCGTCAAAGCAAACATACCAATCTTTGTCGAGATACTGTCAGGCAAGCCTATGGACTGGCTGTACGGCACCAATGTATCTATTGCCATAACCTCCGCTCCTTCGTAGAAGAACAACGCCAATACACCCAACCAAAGATAAGCAGGCAGTTTGGATTTTTTGTTGTCTTGAACCTTTGATGAAGAAGAGTGTTCCAATTGCTCTTCATCGTCCGTTGAGTTAATATCAGGCAGTTTTGCCAAATAAACCATAAGAGCGATAAGCACTAAGCCGATAGCCATAACGATGTACGGAGTTATAATTCTATGTGCCAATTCATCTAAAAGAGCCACTTGTTGCATACCTGTTGCAGCGTTTATGCTCTCGGAAACAGCACCTATATTGGATAACAATGCTTTGGAGAAAATATAAATACCCACAATACCTGCGATTTTGTTAAACAATCCCATAATACACATTCTCTGTGTTGCCGATTCGATTGGACCAAGTATTGTAACGTAAGGGTTAGCCGCTGTTTGCAACAGTGCAAGTCCCGTACCTTGAACAAACAAACCTATAAGGAATACAAGATAGTTTCTACTCATAGCCGCAGGAATAAACACCACGCAACCTAATGCCATTACCAATAATCCTAACGACATACCTTTTGCGAAGCCTGTCTTTTTCAATATACCTGCCGATGGCAAAGCCATAACAAAGTACGAAATATAGAAAGCAAATGTAACTAAATATGCTTGTGTGTCCGTCAATTGGCAAGCAGTTTTCAAGAACGGTATCAGCTGATTGTTAAGCCAAGTGATAAATCCGAATGTAAAGTACAGCACTCCGATAATGGATAGGCTGAAAGCATAATTATTTTTCTTCATCTCTAAAATTGTTTCAATTAATAAGGTTGCAAAGTTACAAATTTTTTTGAAAATTGCTTGTTATACAATATAAAAATATATTCTTCCCACCTTGTTTTGGCAAGAAGAATATATCTAAACAATATAACTTTAACAAAAGTTAAGCCGCAGAACTAATTATAACTATAAGACCCAACCAAATTGCCGATGAAATTCCGTATGCAGTCCAAGCCTTACGACTTTTTATTTTCGTCGCCTCTTTTCTATAACAATCTCTATAATCTTTATTCTTCCACAAGGTTTGACTTGGGTAATCCAACTTACTATCATTCACATCACTTGAAGACCCAATAGCGGCTGGAATTAAACCAATTAACGGAGAAGTCAAAATTGTTACAGCCGTTGTTACGCCTGAAAGACTACCTTTTCCTGTATAATTTTCCTGTGCGTCTCTCTTGCCCATATAACACAAACTATCCACATCGTCAAGCGAACCCATTTGTGGAGCGTTACGGTTTATAATTGATGACTCTTCTTTTGACATTTTTTCAATCTCAGACATTTGAAGCACAAAGACATTACCATCCGTTGTCTGAATTTTAAGACTTTCGTTTGGCACTTGCTCAATAATTATTCCACGCAAGATGCTCCCGTCTTTGCGATATACGACATCTTGCAAATTGTTTTGAGCAAACACATCGCAGCATACAAACATCACTGCGAACAACACAAATAATTTTACATACTTGTTCATAATTTTTTTGTTTTTTTAGAATGGTTAATAAATTAATTAATACAAGTGCCTAACCAAAAACAAAAATTTCAACAAGGAAAGAAACAAAAAGAAAGTGTAAACATCTTTCTTCTACCACATTCAGGGAAAAGCCTCAGAAACAAAACCCTATGCACCCTTAGATTAATCAATGTTTACACCATAAGCTGGTGCAAAACCATAGTGGGTGCATTCAGAATTTCTTCTGATAACTTTACGACTGAATTGTATTATTTCTTTTGTAATTCAAAAAAGAGTTTCTGAGGCTTTGTTTTGAATGTGAAATAATAGTTTTATATGTCATAAGCACAATTGCAGTTGCAAAATTATAAAAAAAGTTTCATGCTGCAAAACAATAACATAAAATATTTCAGAATATTCAAAAAATTTTAGCAATAACACTAATATTTTTCAAGAGAACTCACATCATTACTTTATAAACTAATTATCAACTATTTATTCTATTCTTACTTTTCCAATTATGTCATTTGGCGGAATTTTAGTATAGTGTTTGGCGACGTTTTGTTATAGCACTCAGCTAAAAAGAAAAGAATTTTTGAATAATAAAGACGGAAAAAGAAAATAAGAGAATAAGAAAAATGAAACGAGGAACTATTAAATGGAAATGAAAAACCGTTAAAATCAAAAAAAGAAAACAGAAACAAAACATATGTTAAGGCTACAATATTTAAAAAACAACCGAAAATAAAAACGCTACCTTAATTCATTTTAAGGTAGCGGTAGTATATAATATATTAAAATAAAGTTACTTGCCGACGTACATCACAAAATAGTTATCGATTTTTGCATTCTGATACAAAACACCAACAGGATTGATTTGATTCATACGTTGATTCATTCTCATAGCATATTGCTGGCGAATCATCTCTGCATCTTCCTTAACAGCACGTTTTGAAATATTATCAACATTAACAATATAAATACCGTTAAATCCTTTGACAGGTTTTAATAAACCTTTGTTCTTGGCTGCCGATATAGTTCCGATAACCTTAACCTCTGCACCTGCTTTGCCATAGTATGGAGTTGAGAAATCAATACCATAAGCCGAATCGATAACAACACCTTTCTTGGCTGCTATGTCTTCAATTGTCTTGTTGGACTTTATCAAATTTTCAGCCTCTGCCATAAGTTGCTCAGCCTTTTTCTCAATCTTTACCAAACGCTCAAAGTTTGCGTCTTTTTTCAAAGTCTCCAAAGATATAAAACCTTTCTCCTGAATGCTCTTCAAACCTACAACGACAAACATATCGCGGAAATTATCAACGTCTTGCAATTCGTATATTTCAGAAGCCAACTCACCTGCTTTTACTTTCTTACCGTATGCCCAAGAAACTATTTCACGAGCGTATGGTGTGCCGTCCAATTGGTACGACATCTGATTTATGTATGATGTATTGACGTTCAAAGATTGTTTTTGGGCTTGTTTTTCCATTGTCTCCACATCTTTTGCTTTTGATAAAAAGATATTGGCTTTATCTTTAACGTCGTTTATAGTCTTATCGCTCGGACGAATACCCATTACAACGTGAGCAAGACGTATTTTGCTTTGCAATTGAGTTTTATCTGTAACTTTGATAATATAATCACCGGCACCGTCAGGACGATGATAAACAACAACACCATTAATAGGAGTACTTATAATAGATTGGAACATATCCTCCATTAAATTACCGTCAGTAATCCAACCTTGGTCGCCAAACTTATCTTTTGTCTGCGGATCGTCAGAAAATTTAGCAACATTTTCTTCAAATAACTTAGTGTCCTTGCTTATGACATTGTATAAAGAATCCACAAGGGCTTTCTCTTGCTCAGGAGTACGCTTGATTTGTTCTGCACCAATCTTGTTGTTGAATACAGCAATGATAGAGAATTTTACAGAATCTGGACGAGCCTGCTCACTCATAATCTTACCCATTACCCAATTGTTTCCAACTTGCGTTGGGGCGATGAAAGAGCCTGCACCCTTACCTGCCAAAACCGAGTCAGCGAAATAAGTGGTAACTGCACGGTCAGTTCGTTTGTGATATGAACTATCGTATCTTGAATCGGAGACAGAAGAAACAAAAGATTCCATTTCCTCGTTAGGGGTCTTTTGCATCTCGTCAAACAATTTAACAACAGAATCGTTTATAGCCTTAATATCGGCTGGCGATGGCTGAACATCGAATTTAACGAAAGAAACCTCTCTACCTTCTTCGTAAGCGATAAACTCGTTTTTATGATCGTTGTAATATTTTTCGTAATCCTTGTCCGTAAGTTTGATTTTGCTATCGTCAATAGACGCATAAGGAAGAGTAACAAAGCGTGTGTCCGCCGTTTGGTCATAAACATTACTCAAATGTTTAGCCATAGCCTTTGGCATATAGAAACTCTTCGCAAGAATCATACCGTATTTTTGTTGCATACGCTCATCAACGGCACTCTTTCTCATTTCCTGCCATGCAGCTTTTTGTTCGGGTTGCATCTTGTCATACTGCGCCATAATCTGACGAACAGCCTGTGCATTGTATTGTCCAGTTGTCGGGTCGGTGAATTGTTGTCTTGCAATGTTTGAAATAAACGTTCCAAGGAACATATCAGTCAATTCGTCTTCACCAACAGTTATACCCAAAGCATCACATTCTCTTTTTATAAGTTTTTCACTTACAAGCTGGTTAAACGTCATTATCTTGGTTTGGAAAGACTGTTCCTGAGTCAATTTACCTTCGGGAGTTTGCTGACGCATTTGGTTTTCAGTCATCTCACTGCGTGAGTTATACTCATTTATGTTGATGTCCATTCCGTCAATGGAAGCAACCTTGTTAGGCATTCCGCCGTCTCTGTTTCTTGTAAATAAGTCGC
Source organism: uncultured Bacteroidales bacterium (assembly GCA_900315335.1). Lineage (GTDB taxonomy): Bacteria > Bacteroidota > Bacteroidia > Bacteroidales > P3 > Scybalousia_A. The sequence goes on along the minus strand of OMYR01000046.1, from coordinate 63,847 downwards.
TGAAAATAAATGCAAGGATAGCAATTGCAACAATAGCCACAGCCAATCCGCCTCTCTTTCTAATTCTACCAATTATAGCCATAATATTTTGTTTGATTTTTAGTTATTTTATTCCAAAAATTTAGAGGTGCAAAATTATAAATAATTTCTCGTAACGAAAAGTTTTATGAAAAAAAAATAAAAAAAATATAGATTTTTCTGTTTTAATGCTTAATTTTGCCGAATGATTATTTAGGATAAAAATCGCTACACAGAATATGAAAAAAGCAACTTTCACAATTACATTGATGCTTACGGCAATACTTTTGCCTGCTTGTGTTTTCGCACAAAAAAAAGAAAAAGAAGACAGAAGTTTTGAGTTGTCAAAAAACATTGAAATCTTCTCTTCCGCCTACAAAACTTTGTATAATACTTACGTTGATGATATAAACGAGGGCGATTTGGTTAAAACAGCCATTGATGCCATGCTTGCAAAACTCGATCCATACACCAATTTCTACCCAGAAAGTGATTTGGAGGATGTAAAACTTCAACTTATGGGAGAATACGGAGGTATAGGTGCAACGATACATCAACAAGGAGAATACACGATAATAAGCGAGCCTTACGAGGGTATGCCTGCCTATGAAGCAGGATTAAAAGCGGGAGACAAAATTCTTGAAGTCAATGGACAGAATGCCAAAGGCAAGAAAAACGATCAAGTAAGGGAATTTCTGCGTGGTCAGGCCGGCTCGGATATTACATTGAAAATTGAGCGAAACGGCGAAGAAAAAACCTTTAAATTCAAACGTAAAGCCATATCTTTACCAAACGTTCCTTACAGCGGTATGATTTACGACAATATCGGTTATATCAAATTAAACGAATTTACAAAAGAGGCTTCGACCAATGTTTTATCTGCGTTCAACAGTCTGAAAAAACAAGGCATGGCAGGTCTTATCTTGGATTTGCGTGGAAACGGCGGAGGATTGTTAAACGAAGCCGTAAATATTGTAAACATCTTTGTGGATAAAGGTCAGACCGTTGTAACGACAAAAGGCAAGACGGCTAACAGAAATCAAACCTTCAAAACCACTCGTAAAGCCGTAGATACCGAAATACCTATCATCGTTTTGGCAGACCAAGGCTCGGCATCGGCTTCCGAAATCGTCAGCGGCTCATTACAAGACTTGGATAGAGCCGTTATCATGGGGCAAAGAACATTCGGCAAGGGATTGGTGCAAAATGTATTCCCTCTTATGTACAACACTCAGATGAAAGTTACTGTATCAAAATATTACATACCTTCGGGTCGCTGTATTCAGGCGATAGATTACTCTCATAGAGATGAACAAGGCAGAGCCAACAAAATACAAGATTCTTTACGTACTGCATTCAAAACCAAAGGCGGACGAACCGTCTATGATGGCTATGGCATTGAACCCGACACATTGTTGGAAACCGAATATGCAAGTCAAATTTCCATTGCATTGTTATTAAAATTCCTGCCATTCGACTATGCAACCGAGTTTGTGAAAACACACCCTACCATTGCTCCTGCCAAAGACTTCGATATTACGGACGAAATATATGACGACTTTGTCAATTTCTTAAAAGACAAGGAATATAAATATACAACTCCTACCGAAGAAGGCATCAAAATCCTTATCGATAACGCCAAGAAAGAGAAGTGTAATGAAAGCGTTACCAAACTTCTTGAAAACGCAAAGACGCAAATAGAAACGGATAAGCAAAACGACCTTTACAAACATAAAGAAGAGATAAAGGATATGCTTTTAAGCGAAATCGTAGTAAGATACTACAACCAAAAAGGCCGTGTAGAAGCCTTGTTGAAAAGAGATAAAGAAGTTAAAGCGGCTGCCGACCTTTTGAAAGACACCAACGCTTATAACCTTATCCTTAAACCAAAGAAATAATTTGCGTAAAAAATTTATTAGTTTCACTAATCAATTTACTAATCATTAAAACTAATTTACTAATCATTGAGATTAAAAATTTGATTCGATTATTCAATAAAACGAACACATAAAACGACACAAATATCAATAACATTATAAAAACAACGAAAATGAAGAAACTATTTTTAGCAACATTATTATTCATAACAACCTTAACGGCTTCGGCTCAAAATAACTTAACAAAACAGGAAAAAGAATATTTGGATTTCTTGTATGAATATATGCCCCTAAGCGATAAAGTGGATTACGATTCAGCGTTTTTCATTGCACAGGTAAAAACTGCAATCGAAGCCCGAAACACTTTTTCTTGGGGCAAGAAAATACCGGAAGATATTTTCAAGCATTTTGTTTTGGTTTATAGGGTCAATAACGAAAACCTTGACACTGCCCGTATGGTTATGTTCCGTATGATAAAAGACAGAATCAAGAATATGTCTATGTACGACGCTGCTTTGGAAGTCAATCACTGGTGCCACGAATATGTAAATTACAAAGCATCTGACGGCAGAACCTCAGCGCCTTTGGCATCAATGCGTACTTCTTGGGGCAGATGCGGAGAAGAGAGTACTTTTACCGTAACGGCTTTGCGTAGCGTTGGTATCCCTGCTCGTCAGTGCTATACTCCACGTTGGGCGCATACAGACGACAACCATGCTTGGGTTGAAGTTTGGGTTGATGGCAAATGGTATCATCTTGGTGCATGCGAACCCGAAGCCAAATTGAATGTAGGTTGGTTTGACGCTCCTTCAAAACGTGCGATGATGGTTCATACAACCGTTTTCGGAAAATACAACGGCGATGAGGAAAAGAATTTTGTTTCCGATAAATACTCTAAAATCAATTTGCTTGGCAACTATGCTCCGACCAAGAAACTAACCGTTACCGTAAAAGACGAAAGTGGCAACAGCGTCAAGGGAGCAACCGTAAGTTTCGGTCTTTACAATTATGCCGAATACTATCCTCTTGCAAAGATAACAACCAATGACGAAGGCAAAGCTACCCTTACTACGGGCTATGGTGATTTGATGATTTGGGCAAAAACATCCATTGCTTACGCTCAAAAGCAAGCCTTTGCTGCCGATACAGCAATTACCATCACTATCAAAAAAGATTTTATCCAAAAAGACAAAACCTATACCAACATTCAAACTCTTACTCCTCCCAAACCAATCAACGTTACTCCATTGGACGCTGCCTTGGTTAAAAAAAACAATGAGCGTTTGACCAAGGAAGACGAAATACGCAATGCTTACATAAAGACATTCCCTCAAAGCGATGACGAATTAATCAAAAACTCTTGGGGTAACTATGAACAAATCCAAAAAGTGTTGGATTCAAATCACCCTCTTGCTCGAAAAATGTTGAATATGGTTTATGAAAAAGATTTAAGGGACGGAGAATATGACGTGTTTATGGATCATTTGAACAATATCAAAGAAGGCGAGACGAGCGAGTATGTTATCAATCCTCGTATAGCATTGGAAAAACTTACTCCTTGGAGAAGTTTCATCAGAAAGTATTTCGACAATATCCGTTATGTGTTTGCAAACGGTAACGATGTTTCGGAATGGGTTCGTTTGAATATAAGAATAAATCCTACCGATAATTATTACGGTGTTCCTATCTCTCCTATCGGTGTTTTGAAATCTCGACAAAGCGATGAGCATTCAAGAGAAATTCTTTTCGTTGCAATATGCAGAAGTTTCGGTATTCAGTCTCGTTATGAGTGGGCTACGGGTCGTGCTCAATGGAGAAAAGACGAAAACTCTGCTTGGCAATATGGCTTTAAGAAACTTAACAAAAAAGAAAGCAATGACTGTTTGCTTGTTGTCCATAACGACGAAAATAATGCCATTAAACCGGAATATTATATGCAATTTACAATCCAAAAATTCATTGACAACGAATTTCAAACATTGGATTACGAATATGAACCGCATTTTGCAAAACTTCCCGACACAGTTGATTTAAGCGAAGGCTTGTATCGTATCATGGTTGGCAATCGTACTTCTTCGGGTAAGGTTCAAGTGAGTGAGACTTACTTTACTTTGAAATCGGGTACCACAACAGATGTTACCATTACCATACCGGAAGCCAACGAAGATATTACCAACTACGGCAAAGTTAATCTTAACGAAAATTTCAAGCAAATCTTTCCAAAACAATCCAATAATCAAAAGGCTCAAAACATCAAAGCCCTTGCGGATAAAAGCAAAGCAATAGTTTTGGCAATAATCGACCCGTACAAAGAGCCTTCTCGTCATTTGCTTGTCGATATTGCAAAAAGCAATGAGGCTTTTGACAAAGAACAAGATGTGTATTTGGTTTTGGTGTTGAACGAAAGCCAATTGAATGACGACTTTTCAACGGACGTATTCCCGACACTGCCGAAAAATACTCTTGTGCTTGTGGATAGCAAATTCACATTGGAAAAAGAAATAATAAACAAGACCAATTTACGTTTCTCAGGAGAATACCCGATACTGACGGTAATCAACAAAGATGAAGTAATATATATGTCGCAAGGCTATAAGATTTCTTCACAAGAGGAGGTACTTAAAGTTATTAAGAAAATAAAATGAAAAAACAACTAACGTTCATATTGTTGTCGCTGCTTAGCATAACTCTGTTCTCTCAAATAGAGTACGGATACGAACGTCCAAAGAGTTCTACCGACCCGTGGAAATTCGGTATCACGGGCGGAGTTTCTTGGGACTGGATTAATCAACAAAACGGCATTCAAAAAAAGATAGGTTGGCGTGCAGGAATCAGCGGAGAGAAACATTTGGTGTATAATATTTATTTCCGTCCTGCGTTGAACTTCGTTAAGAAAGGTTTTTTGTGTGATATAGAAAACAATTTCAAAAACGATGTCAATGCTTACCTTGTTCAAGCGGAATTGAACTTTGAATTGAAGTTTGGCAACGAATACAAAGGACGTGGTTTTCTTTGCTATTTTGCTCCTTTCTTTTCTTACGGAATTGGTGGCAAAAGCACATTAACCAATCAAAATCCTATAAATCCCGGCAACCCAAATTTACCGCCCGAAAACTATATGGTGCCTATTGAATACAGTACCTTTTATGAGGATAGGGATAAACTGAAAAACCTCAGCTTTGCCAAAGAAGATGTGGGCTTTATCCTGGGTGTGGGTTACGATATTAACCACAATATCGAATTGAATTTCAATTACACTTTGGGATTTATCAACATTGGTGCGTATAACAATTTCCGTTGGCAGAATTTGAATTTTTCTCTTACATATTTCTTCTCCAACGGCAAGCGTAGATAACGCAACGATGTGAGAGACTACAACAATAGTATTAAACATCAACGCAACGATTATGGAAGCCGTCTTAACTGCCGAACACTTATACAAATCTTTTGGCGACAAGGTGATTTTTGAAGACCTGTCCTTTGGAGTCAATAAAGGTCAGAAAATCGCTTTGATTGGTCGTAACGGCGAAGGTAAAAGCACCCTTTTGAATATGCTGTTTGACGAAAGGGAGAGAGATAAAGGCGATGTTATTTTCAATTCCAACGCTTACCCTTCGTATCTTCCCCAAAAGACTTGGAAAGACGACGATATTTCCATTATGGACGAGTTGCTGCTATCGTATTCATCGCACGAAGAAGACAAAGAATCCTTTATCGCAAGAGCCAATCAGATGATGTTCGCTTTTGGGGTTACGGATTTGGATAAACATATCAATCTACTATCGGGTGGCGAACAGAAAAAAGTTGCATTGGCAAAAGTATTATTGAAGAACTCCCAGTTTTATGTTCTTGACGAGCCGACAAACCATTTGGATATGGATATGATTGCTTGGCTCGAAAACTATCTGATAAAGAAAAACACAACACTTTTGATAGTTACCCACGACAGAGATTTTATAGACAAAGTCTGCACTGATATTTACGAATTATACAAAGGTCAAATATCGAAATACAATTGTGATAGGCATGAAAACGTTGCTTTGTTCGATTATTTTTTAGAGAAGAAAGAAGAACGTGCCGCACTATTGAAAGCCGAGATAGATAAAGCACGAAACCTTTATACGCGAGAATTGGATTGGATTAACCGTATGCCGCAAGCACGAGGTACGAAAAGCAAAAAACGTATAGAGAATTTCAGTTCGATAAAGGAAAAGGCTTTTCAAAAACAGGAAAAAGAACAAGAGAAACTATCTGTTGTCGAAAACAGAATAGGCAAGAAAATACTTGAAATAAACAGTATCTGCAAGAGTTTTCAAGAAGACAAGCCACTTATTAAAGATTTTTCCTACACATTCAAAAAGGGTGATAAGATTGCAATAATCGGACACAACGGCTGTGGCAAAACAACGCTTTTGAATATCCTTATGGACAAGGAAAAACAAGACAGCGGAACGATAATAAAAGGCGAGACAATAAATTTCGGATACTATCAACAAAAAGGCCTGCAAGAAGAAGCGAGTAAACGTGTTATAGATATAATCAAAGACGAAGCCGAATCAATTACCATTCAAAACGAAGGCAAGAAATATGATATGTCGGCGTCTTCATTTTTGGAGAAATTCGGATTTAATAAGGATATGCAGTTTCATCAATACGGATTGTTGTCGGGTGGAGAAAAACGCCGTTTGTATCTATTGAAAACACTGATAAAGAATCCTAATTTTCTTATATTAGACGAACCTACCAACGATTTGGATATTTATTCATTGCTTACGTTGGAAGAGTTTTTGACTAACTATAAAGGCTGTCTGCTTTTGGTTTCTCACGACAAGAGATTTATTGAAAACATTTCTCAACACCATTATTTTGTTTTTGAAAAAGGTGGTAAAATCAAGGATTTGTATATCCCCTACTCCGAATACTTGAAACAAAAAAAGCAAGACCAAAAACAAAACTCCTCTTCCAGTGAAACAATTCCTAACGATTACGAACTGCAAAAGCAACAAAAGGCACAGCAACGCAAAGCCAACAAACTATCGTACAAGGAACAGAAACTTTTGGAAGAAATAGAGAAAACGCTGCCACTTTTAGAGCAGAAAAAAGAAGATTTGACCCAAAAACTTTCTTCGGGTGAGTTATCCAACGACGAACTACTAAAAGCAGGAGACGAATTGCAGCAAATAATATCCGAAATTGAAGAAAAAGAAATTGTTTGGTTGGAATTAAGCGAAAGGGTAAGCCAATGAAAGATATAACCGAACTACAAAAATATTTGGAGAGTAAAGATTTTTCGCAGTTGTTCATATTGGTTGATGAGAACACATCCAAACATTGTCTGCCTACGCTTTTGGAAAAAGTGGATATACTCACCGACAATCAAGCCATACTTTTGGAAATACCGCAAGGCGAAGAAAACAAAAACCTATCTACCGTTGAAAACCTTATAACATCTTTGCAGCAAAGCAATGCCGACAGAAATGCGTGTTTAGTGTGTTTGGGAGGAGGGGTTATATGTGATTTGGGAGGTTTTACGGCATCCATTTACAAGAGGAGTATTGAAAGAGTTAATATCCCCACTACCCTTTTGGCGATGATTGATGCAGCCATAGGCGGTAAGACCGCTGTGGATTTTGGCGGAGTGAAAAATCTTGTGGGTACATTTGATTTCAATTACGAAACATTTTTGGATACGGAGTTTTTGGATTCTCTTTCAAAAAATCAAATTATGGACGGCGTGGCTGAAATATTAAAAACATTCTTGGTCAGCGATGAAAATCTGACTTGCGAATTTATTCAAGCCATAACAAATGCCAAAGTCTCAAATACTACTATCAAAAACGAAAACGACACTACCGAAAACTCAAATACCGAAAACGAAATTTTAATTCAAGCGATACGCCCGTTTATCATTAAATGCGCTTCAATAAAAGAAGATGTTGTACATCAGGATTGCAAAGACAAAGGCATACGTAGAAAATTGAATTTCGGGCATACTCTTGCTCATGCAATAGAATTGTTTTACAATCTTTCGCATGGTCATTCGGTGGCAGTGGGTATAAGTTATGCGTTGGATTTGAGTGTAAAACACTGCGGCTTTCCACAAAAAAAGGCAGTCAAGATACAATCATTTATTGCGGATAATTACGCTATCCCGCCATTCAAAGACGATATGAAAAGCCTTATACCTTTGATGCAACAGGATAAGAAAAACAGCGGCTCGAACATCAATTTCGTTTTGCTTAAAGACGTAGGCGTTGTGTTCTGAATGCCCCTTAAAAAGCAAGCATTTAACACTGCCAAATTAGTGTTAAACATCAGTAAAATAATATTAAACATCAGTGAAATAATAAGGGACATTAATTTTGTGAAAACACCTGAAATTTTCGTGGCGTATAAAATCACCGCAAAAAGTTATCATCTGTTACAATCGATTTCTTATCCCAATGTTTCAAGTATTGTCTTGCACATAAATTCAGCGGATTTGCCATCACCGAATATTGGAGTTTTTCTTGCCTCAGATAGCACTTTTTGAAAATACGCCACATCTGAAAATTGTTCGTAAGCAGCAAGTATTTTATTTTCGTATGTATCTGCAATAACGGCACATTTGTTCTTGACTATCTCCACCCACTCTGTTTGAGGACGAAGAATGATGCAAGGTTTTTGCAGAAAATAGGCTTCTTTTTGCACTCCTCCCGAATCCGTTACGATTAATGACGACGCACTTTCCAAATAACACATCTCCAAAAATCCCACAGGCTCTATTATCTGTATATTCTTATTGTTTTCAACCTCGTCAAACAATGTTTTTGACAACATCTGCGGCATCATCTTCTTTGTTCTCGGATGCAGAGGCATAATTATACGCTGTCGTTTCGCTATTTCAATCAACGAAGTGAATATTGACGAGAGTTTTTCAGCATTATCCGTATTTGTATTTCTATGAACGGTACAAAGGACGAAGTCTTCGCCGAAACGCTGTCGGTATTCATCGTTGTTTATCGCAATATCACTAAAATGAAGAGTGTTGTCCAACATTATATCCCCGCAATGATAAACATTAGGGCGGTTAAAATCGGGTTTTGCGGTAATCTTGCTTGAAAAACCTTCATTCATCAGATTGTCGTAACCTGCTTTTGTGGGAGTGAATAACAATGTTGAGACATTGTCAGCCAATATACGGTTTATCTCTTCGGGCATGGTCTTATCGAAAGAACGCAAACCTGCTTCAATATGCACAACGGGTATCTGTATTTTGGATGCCGCAACAGCCCCTGCAAGAGTTGAATTGGTATCTCCATAAATAACCAAAGCATCAGGATTTTCTTTTTGCAGAACTTGTTCTATACCCTCAATCATACGTGCCGTTTGAACGCCATGTGTTGCACTGCCTATGTTGAGATTATAGTTCGGTTTGGGAATTTGCAACTGCGAAAAAAATATATCTGACATTTTTTCATCGTAATGTTGTCCCGTATGAACGATTACCTCATCGATTTTGTCAGCGTACGTATTGCTTATCGCTCGTGATAGTGCCGATGCTTTGATTATCTGCGGTCTTGCTCCGATAACGGTTACTATTTTCATAAACGATGAATATGTTTTTTGTTTTTGTGTTTTACTTTTCCAATTGTTGCAGTTTTGCAAAAAATTCCGTCGCTATAATATCTCTGTTAAAGTTTTCAGAAGCATATTTCAAGCCGTTCTCACCCATTTGTCTCGCCTCGTCTTTGTTGTTATAGATATACAAAATCTTTTCGGACAAATCCTTATCGTCTTCGGGTGTAAAACTCAATCCGCAACGCCCTTGCTCAATAAACAACTCCTTAGCCTCGCCTTCCAATCCCAAAAGAATAGGTTTTTTCAACGCCAAATTCTCAAAAATCTTGGAAGGGATAGCCCCTTTGAACAAATCCAAACGCTTTAATGGAACTATTGTCGCATCGGTTTCAACGATAATTTCCTGCATCTTGCTCTTAGGAACGGCATCATAAAAGAAAACACTGTCAAGGTGCATATCATCTTTAAGGCTTAACAATCTACTTTTCTCTGGTCCATTGCCAAGCAAGACGAATTTGATGTTTTTATGTTCTTTGAGCCTTTCGGCAGCACGAAGTATGACATCCAAACCTTGTGCATAGCCAATAATTCCGCCGTAAAACAAAATAAAATCGTCGCTATTAAAACCCTTGTCTTTACGGAAATGACGCTCAACCTGTTTATTGACATCATAAAAATTAATATCCACACCGTTTTTCAACCAATAAACGTCTTTGTTTGGAAAACGGGATTTGATGTTTTTGCATATACCCTGCGTTTGTCCCGATATGAGTGCAGATTTTTTATAGCAGAACTCCTCTAATTTTGTTGCGAGTTTAAGTAAGAACCGGTTGTGAATAATATCCAATTTCTCTGCACTCTCGGGCCATAAGTCCGAAACATTAAACACCATTCTCGCATGCTTTGCTTTTGCTAACAAATAAGCGGTAATTCCTAAGAACAGAGGAGGAGATTCAACCATAAGCACGTCTTTTCTTTCCACCTTACGCAATCCGTACCACAAAGCCGAAAATACAAATGAGAAATAATTCAACAGACGTTTAATAATACTTTTGTCTTGTGAGACATAAATCCACGTACGTTTAACACTAATACCGCCTAAATCCTCCTCACAATATTTCTTGCCTTTGTACGCTTGTTGTATCTGCATTTGAGGATAATTGGGCATAGCCGTCAAAACCTCGACATCCATACCTTTATCTTTCAAACGCAAAGCCAATTCAAACAATCTGTTTTGCGGAGCACCAACTTCGGGCGGAAAATATTGGGTAAGTATCAGTAATTTCATCGGCTTTAATTTTATAATAATCTTATGTGTAATATGAACAAAGATTGATTGTTATTCTTTTTTCTTGAAAAACAACATATCAAAAAGTAGTATCAAGGCTATCGTAACAACAGACGAAAGCAATGTACGAAGAAGTATCTGCAAAATTTCTCCAAAGGAAAATATTTCGACAACAAAGTATAACAAATGATGTATAGCCACCGACAAAGCGATAAACAACAAGAAATTCTTAAATCCCATAGACGCTACACTCGGTTGGGCAAGGGAAGTTTTGTCTATATTATTTGATGAAACATTTAATAACGCAGGACGAATGAATGCGATAAGCACGCAAACGGCAGCATGCACCCCGACATCGTTACCAAGCACATCAACGCAGACTCCCATTAAAAAAGAAGCCACAAGCACAAGCCATTTAGGAGTTGCAAATGGCAGCATTATGATAAACCACACGTACAACATAGGATTTATATATCCCAAGAAATATACATTATTCAGTATAAGCACTTGGCAAAGCAACAATACGATGAATTGTACCGCACTTTTTATTATATCTTTTATCATTTTTCGCCCTCCTTATCAATGCTGTCCATTATAGCATCTTGTTCGATTTTGAAGAAGTTTTTGATTACATAGACATACTCCAATTTGTTGTAATCGGTAGAAAATTTCACATCCACATTATAAAATCCCGTTCCCGTTTCTTTTGAAAAGTTTTTAACTGTTCCGACCATTATACCTTCGGGAAAATCCGTCGAAAAACCACTTGTAACAATGGTGTCGCCTTTCTTGATTGCAATACTTGACGGCATATCGATAATGCGACCGGTTAGATATGACTTTCCATTCCAAACCAATGTACCGGTAGTTTTGGTTCGGGTGTTTCGTACATTGAGTTTGCTGTCTTGGTGCAATACCGACATAACAAGAGAGAAGTTTTGAGTAGTTTTTACGACCACTCCCACAACTCCGTCAGGAGCAATAACGCCCATATCTTTCTCCACTCCCGACATTCTACCCTTATCGAGCATAAAGAAGTTGTTGCGTTTATTGACTGTCTTGGAAATCACTTTGGCATCTATGAAAGTAAATCTTTGCTTGTATATTGTATCGGTTTGTTGATGCGAACTATTGACGAATTTAACGTACGAAGTCTTTAATTGCTTACGCAACTCCATATTTTCTTTGACTAAGGCTTCATTTTTGCTTTTCAAATAGAAATATGAGTTAATATCGTCAAAAAAACCATAAAAACCTCCCGAAATATTGTTGGCAACGCTCACCACATACGAACCCTGCCTGCTTTGTCCAAGCGAAACGAGATAAATACTAACTCCTTCCAGTAACAAAAAGAGAAACACGTAATAATATCGTCTTAAAAACCTCAGAAGATTTTCCATAACCCGTAAAAAATAAGGATGCAAAATTACAAAAAAGATTAAATAATTTGGCTGTTATTTGAAATTAATTTAATTTTGCAGGCTGAATATTATTAATTAACGTTTTAACAATAAACGAAATGAAAAAATTAATTTTAGCAATGGCTTTATTGTTTGCGATGCCATTAACTTTCACGAGTTGTGATAACACTGACGATTTAGGAGATCTTATCGATTCTGCATTAGGTTCTGCAAAGGTAACAATAGGCGGAAAATCTCAAAGTTACACCGGAGTAGGTTACTACGAAAAAGACGGACACGTTTATATCGCAACAACAGGCTCAGAAGGCAGTTTGGGCGTAAAACTTGACGGTTCTTCATTGAATAAAGAATACACATTGGGAGTTGCAAGCGACAATGTTCTTTCTGATATATTGAATGGCGGAGCCAACTTGTCTTTTGACAAATTCAGCAATGTTATGTTGTATTTTCCAAAAGGTGAAGCAAAAAATCCATACATCGTAATAAAAGGTTCATTAACTCTTACAGGCGTAAGCGGCAACCAATTGAAAGGAACTTTCAAAGGTTCTGCCGTACCTTATTCTTATTTGACAGGATTATATTCGGGCGGAACATCTGTAAGCGATATTTGGAAACTTATTACAGGAAGCAACAATGATGCTGTTTCTATCGAAGGAAAAATATCTGCTAAAAACGTAGATGTACTTGGCGATTTGTTTTAATAATTGAAACAAAATTCACTGCAAGAGGTAAAAAAAGAGTTTTTTATTTTTGTAGTATCTAAATTTTTTATAATTTTGCAAATTCAATTTGAAAAATCTTAGGATTTAAGATTAATAGTAACTAAAAATACATATAAAACAATGACAAAAGCTGAAATCGTTGCGGAGATCGCACAAAAGACAGGATTAGAAAAGGTGAATGTACAAGAAGTTGTTGAGTATTTTATGGACGCTGTAAAGGATTCCATGAAAAAAGGCAATAATGTTTATCTTAGAGGTTTTGGTAGTTTTACAATTAAACGCAGAGCAGAAAAGACCGGTCGTAACATTTCAAAGAATACTACAATTATCATTCCTGCTCATAACATTCCTTCATTCAAACCTTCAAAAACATTTGTTGAAGCAATAAAGAATAGCGTTAAATAAGTTTAATTAATTAAAAATAAAGTACAAAAATGCCAAGCGGAAAAAAGCGAAAAGGCCACAAGATGGCAACTCATAAACGTAAAAAACGTTTGAGAAAGAATAGACATAAGAATAAATAATTTTCTTAACAAAGTCTAACCATTTATTGCGAAACTGTTTATGCTTCATTTGAGCATGGAGTTTCGCAATATTTATTTATTCCATAACAAAACAAAAAAACACTCCAATGAATAAAGATTTAATAATTGATGTAAAAGAATCGGGAGTTGAAATAGCGTTATTGGAAGACAAGAGTTTAGTCGAACTGCATAAGGATACACCTCAACAAGATTATGTTGTAGGTAATATTTATTTGGGACAAGTCAAAAAACTTATGGTGGGGTTAAACTCTGCCTTTGTTGATGTAGGCTCAGGTAAGGACGGTTTTTTGCATTATTTGGATTTGGGACAGAATTTCTTAAAGATGCAAGACTTTGTTTCCAAATGCGTGAGCGGAAACTACCAAGGCATAACTACCAAGAAGAAACAAGAACCCGAACTACCGAAAAACGGACTTATAACAGATGCTTTGAAACCCGGTCAGTTGGTTATGGTGCAAGTAACAAAGGAACCCATTTCCACAAAAGGCCCGAGATTAAGCACAGATATATCTTTTGCAGGCAGATATGTGGTCTTGGTACCTTTCGGTAAGAAGATTACAGTTTCCCAAAAGATAAAAAGCATCGAAGAACGCAAACGATTAAGACGATTACTCACAAGCATACAACCTGAGAACTGCGGACTTATCATTCGTACGGCAGCAGAAGGCAAGTCTGCGGCAGATTTGGATCAGGATGTAAAGGAATTGTACGGCAAATGGCAATCCATAATCCAAAAACTTAACGGGGCTATGCCGCCTATGAAACTCGTTGCCGAAGCAGATTCTTCCATCGTTACCGTTAGGGAAATGCTTAGCGAGGAGTTCAATAATATTTACGTAAATGACGAGAAAATATATAACGAACTACACGACTATATCTCCAAAATATATCCCGAAAAAGAGGATATACTTCACCACTACAAATTGCAGACACCTATTTTTGAGCAGTTCCATGTCGATGTTCAGATAAAGAGTGCTTTTGGCAAGGTGGTTACAATCCGTTCGGGTATATATCTTGTCATCGAACAGACGGAGGCTATGGCTGTTATTGATGTCAATTCGGGACCAAGAACCAAAGCATCGCAAGACCAAGAGGAGAATGCTTTAATGGTCAATACAGAAGCGGCGTTGGAAATTGCACGGCAGTTGCGTTTAAGAGATATTGGCGGAATTATCGTTATTGATTTCATCGATATGAACTCAAAAATCAATTGCAAAAAACTTTACGACACAATGCGTGAAGAACTTGCCAAGGACAAGGCACGCCACACCGTTTTGCCGTTAAGCAAATTCTGTCTTATGCAGATAACTCGCCAAAGAATACGTCCTGTTTTGGAAATGGAGGTATCGGAATTATGTCCTACCTGTGGTGGCAGCGGCAAGATAAAATCGTCGGTCAATGTTATCAACGATATGCGTAACGATGTAAAATTCCTTTCGCAAGAGCAGAATGAAAAACATCTTACAATAGTTACTCATCCTTTTGTTGCGGCATATCTTACCAAAGGATTTTGGTTCAAAAAACCATACCGCAAATGGGAGAAAGATTTTGGCATCAAACTGCAAATCTCTACTTCCAACGATATGTCCATAACGCAATATATGTTCCTTAACTCCAATGGCGACAAAATAGAATTATAATTAAACACAAACATTTTAGTGTTAAACATTAATAAAATAATATTAAACATTAATCAACTGATGTTAAACACCACAAAAGCCGTTTGTAACGCAATATGATTAAAAATTATAAAACTATTAAAATCGCCTTAAAACCAAAAAATTATATTAATAACGCAACAGACAACAATATCGATTAATGCAAGAAAACAAATAAACCAAATAAGGGAATAATGGTTAATTCGACCAATCATTCCTTTAAGTCAAAAGGTCGCAGCAAAGATTTTTTTTCTTTCTGCGACCTTTTCTTTTGAATGGTGTTATGAATATATAAATTCAATAAGTTGTTTTAACATAAACATTACATAAAACACCGAATAATGGTATGGAAATTTCCCGCTCACAACATTGTAATCCTTTGTCATTATAAAAAACAAAACGTTGCAGGCAGAAAAAGACAAGCAAAGGAAACAAAAACGGTTTATTTGATTTTGTAAATCGTTTTGAAGATAAACTCTATCGCATCAATACTTCTCGGGGTCTGAGTGTCCAAATCGTCTATGCCTATGACCTTATTGTTCTTGACAGCTTTAAGTTCGCTATACGGGTGTGTGCGTTTGAAAGTCTCTTTATCCTCACTGCGAACAAAGATATATTCCGGCTGATTTTTGAACAACTCCTCCTTGTTAAATGACCAGTTCTTGGCGTTCTTGGCAATATTATCCGCTCCTGCCAAAGTGAAAATCTCATTGATATATGTGTCCTCCCCTGCCGAGAAATCGCCACCCGAACCAAAACCTACGACATAATAGACTTTCGGTTTATCACTCTTGGTCGTTTTCAATATTTGTTTGCAATTGTTTGAGACAATCTCCAATCGTTTTTTACAATCTGCTATAAGGCTGTCGGCAATAGCTTCCTTAGACGTTATTTTGCCCAAAATAGTCATAACGGAATACATATCCTCTATCTTATTCCCTTCCTTAAAAGATAATACCGACAAAGAAGCATCTTCCAACATTTGCACCATTCGTTTGGTAAAAATCGATGAACATATAACTATATCGGGGTGCAATGAGATTATTTTCTCCACATCGGCATTATTAATACCGCCTACGGAAGTTATGTTTTTTATATCCTTCGGAAAATTACAAAAATCAGTTCTACATAAAAGACGGTCCTTGCAACCCAAAGCACATAACATCTCTGTTACCTGCGGACTTACACTCGCTATACGTTTGTAATCTGTGGTTAAATCCGTGCCAGGCGTTAGGTAATAGTTGTTTAAACCTATCTGCGGCTCGCTGCGTTTTTGTTTTTTATCGCAAGATACCAAGCAAAGAGTTACGCAAACAAGTAAAATAAATAATGAAACTATTTTATTAAATATTAACATTGGTGAAATAGTGTTAAACACTAAAAATTTTTTACGAGTGATTTTCATAATGATTAAATGACTTAATATTATAGTTGTTATTTTTTATTTATTTTTTTCTTATTCTGTGATGATTACATTATTATCTTCGACAATCTTAGCGTTTATCTCAAAAAGAGACTGTATGTTTTCGTTTGTCAAAACATTTTCTTGTTTATCGAAAAACCTCATCTGTCCGTCTTTTAATGCAAGCACATAATCGGAATACTTCTTTGCCAAAGACAAATCATGCAAAACAATAAGGATTGTTGAATTGTTTTCTTTCTGGATTTGTCTTAAAAGTCTCATTATTTCAATCTGATGCTTGGTATCCAAATTTGCCACAGGTTCGTCCAACATAATTATATCGGTTTGAGAACATAATGCACGGGCAATAAACACTCGCTGCTTTTCGCCACCCGACAAGGAATTTATCAGACGATTTCTTAAATGCCAAGTACCCGTTGCCAACATGGATTGTTTGCAAATCTCAAAATCTTCCGCATTGTCGGAAGACAAAAGTGTTTGATACGGCATACGACCCATAAGGACTATCTGCTCTGCCGAAAAATCAAAATCCGTATCAACCGACTGAAAAACGATAGATATTTTTTGCGAACGCTCTTTTATGGAATAATCTTTAACGGCCTTATTGTCTATTACTATCTCCCCTTTTGTGGGCTTTGTTATACCGCACAGCAGTTTTATAAGTGTTGTCTTGCCGGAGCCATTCATACCTATTATTGAAGTTATACTGCCTTTCGGAATGGCAAAAGAAATGTTTTTAAGGATTTCCTTATCCTTTATTTTGTAATGTATATTATTTGCCGTGATGATATTCATAACTCTTATGGAAAAAGATTAAAAATGCAGTTTCTTCTTAGCATTGTACAACAAGTATATAAAGAATGGAGCGCCGACCAATGAGGTTATACTACCGATAGGCAACTCGCTTGAAGTTATAACATTCCTTGCAATAATATCGGCACAAAGCATAAAAATCGCACCTCCGAAGATTGAAAACGGTATTATTCTTCTATTATCTGCTCCCACCAAAAGACGGACTATATGAGGAACAACCAAACCGACAAATCCTATAACGCCGGTACAACTTACAACGGCAGCGGTCATAAGAGTGCTTACAATCAATACGGATTTCTTTGTTTTTTCTACATCTATACCCAAAGAAGTTGCTTGCATATCTCCAAGCAATAACGCATTCAACCGTTTGGCATATATCCACACGAAAACGATTCCAATAGACGAAAAAACAAATGTTGTAACTACATCCGAATACCTAACCCCAGACAACGAGCCCATAGTCCAAAAATATATCTTGTGCATATCTTCTTTGTCGATAAACATAATGATGGAAATAAGGGCTGAAATCAGAAAATTCATTGAAATACCTGCTAAAAGCAATGTCGTTGTGTGCATACGAGAACCTACTTGCGATAGTTTCATAATAACAAAGACCGTAAGCAATGCAACCGCAAACGAAGGCAATGTAACTCCCAAAAGCAAGGAATCCAATCCTAAGATAATGGCAAGTGAAGCTCCAAGTGAAGCACCCGACGACACTCCGAGAATATATGGGTCGGAAAGAGGATTTTTGAACACCGCCTGATAAGCACAACCACACACGGCAAGAGTACTACCTGCAATTATGCACATCAATATTCTTGGAATACGGATTGAATACAAAATATATTTGTCGGCATCTGTCATCGAACTTATATCAACCGAACCAAAACGAATACCCATAAAAGCAAGCAGCAATACCGCTACTGCCAATAAGAAATAATATAAGAAATCTTTTGTTTTATGTTCTCTCAAAGTTATTAATGAATTTATCGGCTTATTGCCTCATTGTTGTTTGTTATTTCGGTTTGCAAAGGTATGAAATAGTTTTCAAACAAAAACGTTTGTTATTTGAATTTTAACTCTTCCATATTGCAACGTCAAAGCAATAAAGAAAATAATTGTTTTATAAATCAACGTTATTTTAATGGCAATTAAAAAATAAATCAAAACAAAAAGCGTTATTGCGTTAATTATTGCTGCAAAGCGAAATAAAGATTTTAACGTGAGGAAAAATATTTTTAGAAATATAAGTGCCATAATTCTTTTGATAGTCTTTGTGTCTATGACCGTTTTTACGGATTTCCACAGACACGAGATAGTCAAAGTGTATGACATTTGTGAACAATGCGTCAATCACACCCCACACCCCGACCATATATCGCAGCAAGTAAGTTTTAGTAATATATGTGTATTATGCCAATGGCTTACAAACACTTTTGAGATTACTGATTTTTTAATCTTTACCGCATGTCTTACAATTTTGCAGACAGTTCGCCATTTGCGTGAGCAAAGACGCAGATGCAATTTCTTAGAAAAACTTACCAACAAAGCCCCACCCGTATTTTAAGCCGCAAAAGAAAAAGATTGAACGATTTTTGTTCAATGCTTTGTTTATTAGTTTTTAGTTTTGGTTTGAAATACAATAAATAATGAAAAAATATATTTTGACCGCAATTATGTTTGTGGTCGTTTTAGGGGCAGACTATATCTACGCCCAAGAAAAAAAAGACACAATATTCTTTATTAGTTCAAAAGAAAGATATGACAGCCTTATAGATTTGGAACCTGTCGTAATATCTTCCAACCACATGGAAGTATCACATAGAAAATCGCCGCAGAATGTAGGGGTTATTTCTTCAAAAACAATAAATATGACGCAGGCTGTAAATCTTTCGGGCATATTGTCTTTTCAAAGTGGGGTGAGAGTGGAAAACATCTGTGCTTCCGACGGACTTATGCAGGCGAGAATAAACGGTTTGGATGGGCATTATAATATGATAATGATAGATTCTCGTCCAATACTATCAAGTGTCAGCAGCCTTTACGGTTTGGAACAAATACCGGTATCGATGATTGAAAGGACGGAAGTGATGAAAGGCGGCGGCAGTGCTTTGTATGGTGCTTCGGCAGTAGGAGGCACTATAAACATAATAACCAAACGTCCTACCGAAAATATGGCAACAATCTCACACAGTCTTACAAGTATTGGTATATCCGATGCTTTTGACAATGTTACCTCGTTTAATTCATACGTCGCAGGCAAGGAAAACAAAAGCGGTATTGCTTTATTCTTTAACAACAGACATAGAGACGGCTATTCTTATTTTGATGACGGCATAACGACTTTACCTAAATACGATATGCTTACCGCAGGTACGAAAATGTTTTTCAAAACGGGAGAATTTTCCAACCTTGATATTTCTTACAATCTACTAAAAGACGAAAGACGTGGTGGAAACAATCTTGACAAACCTGTTGAAAGAGCCAACATTGTTGAACAAAGCAAACACACTATGCACAACGCTACGGCAACATATCATTTCAATAGCGAGGATAATAAAATCCATGCCGACGTGTTCTCATCTTTGGCTTTCGTTGATAAAAACTCTTACACCGGAGGATTTACCGAGCAAGAGCCAAGCCCCGACGCTTGGAAAAATCATGCTCACACAAAGGATTTGACTTTTAACGGCGGAGCGATGTTAAGATACAGATTTGACAAATTACTATTCCTGCCTGCTTATCTTACAATGGGTGCCGAATATGCAGGAGATTTTCTAAAAGACGAAGTTGTCAGCTACAATATAACCGAGAAACAAAACACACATACCGAAAGCCTTTATCTGCAAAATGAATGGACGAACGAAAACATAAATATCCTATTGGCTTTGAGAGCAGACAAACACAACTTGATAGATAACATCATACTCTCTCCTCGTTTCAATATCAAATACACCGTTGGCGGATTTGCCGACTTGCGTTTTTCTTATAGCGAAGGCTTTCGCGCTCCGCAGGTGTTGGACGAAGATTTGCACATATCGATGAGTAACGGAGAACGTTATCGTATTCGCCTTGCAAAAGGATTGAAAGAAGAACGCAGCAGGTCATTGTCGTTGTCTTCCGACTTTTATTTCAAAATAAAGAACGTTGGTGTTAAATTTATGGCGGAAGGTTTCTGTACTTTTTTAAGTGATGTCTTCGCCCAACAACATACAAACGAAGTGGATTTGCAAGGAAACAAAATAATTGAAAGATACAACGCCGACGGAGCCAAGTATTACGGATTAAACTTCCAGTTGCAAACAATTTATTCCAATATTCTATCCACCGATATGGGATTTACTTTCCAATGCAGCCGATACAACCAAGATGAAGAATGGAGCGAAAACGCCCCTAAAACCAAAGAAATTCTCAGAACTCCCGATACCTACGGCTATTTCACAATAGGCTACACTCCTTTTAAGAATTTCAATATGGATTTCACCGGAACTTATACGGGCAGTATGTTTTGTCCTCATTTACAATCAAGCGGAACTTCTTACGATATATTGAAAAAAACTCCTTCGTTCTTTGATGTCAATGTCAAAATATCTTATACATTTTCTATCGCAAGAAGAACCGATATGACTTTGAGTTGCGGAATTATAAACATCTTTGACTCTTTCCAAAAGGATTTGGACAAAGGCTTTGAAAGAGATTCCGAATATATTTACGGCCCTGCATTAAACAGAAGTTTGACTTTCTCTTGTCAGATGAGTTTTTAGTAAAATAGTGTCCCTGACTATTTGATTAGTTATAAACACTAATTTACCAATTACTCACATTATTTTATTACCCACTCACACTGATTTAATAACGTCCTTAACTGATTTTTCGATTGAGGACGTTATTATACGATTGATACGCGGTGCAATGGTGAATTATTTTTGCTTTGTTATGGTATAATTTTGTAATTTTGCAAATCCAAATTTTTTAATACGGTTTGTTGTTCGGGCAAATATAGATTGCAAAAAACTAAAAACAAACAAGCCTATAATACAAATGAGTATGGACAATACGATGAAATTAGAGGATTTTGAGATAATGTCGCCTGTCGGCAGTTACGAATCTTTAATGGCGGCAATAGAAGCAGGTGCGGACAGCGTTTATTTTGGCGTCGGACAATTGAATATGCGTTCTCACAGTGCAAACAATTTTGATTTGAACGATTTGAAACAAATCTGTGATATTGCGAAACAACATAACATCAAAACATATCTTACCGTCAATACCGTCATATATGATGAGGAAATAGAATATATGCATCAAGTTGTAGATGCTGCCAAAGCTAACGGAATAAGTGCAATAATCGCTTCCGATATGGCTGTTATTTCTTACGCCAATAGCATCGGTATGGAAATACATCTATCAACGCAGTGCAATGTTACCAATTTCGAGGCGGTGAAGTATTATTCCAAATTTGCCGATGTTGTCGTTACCGCAAGGGAATTAAGTTTGGATAAAGTCAAAGCCATAACCCAAAGAATAAAACAAGAAAACCTTTTAGGCAGAAACGGAGACCTTATGAGAATTGAATGTTTTGTTCATGGGGCGTTATGTATGGCTGTTTCGGGTAAGTGTTATATTTCGTTGGATAATGCAAATATGAGTGCCAACAGAGGTGCTTGCTTGCAGTTTTGTCGTCGTCCTTATAAGGTTACTGATATGGACGGAGGCACCGAACTAATGATTGACAACGAATATATTCTCTCTCCGAAGGATTTGAAAACGATAGATTTTTTGGATAAAATCATAGATGCGGGTGTAAGAGTTTTCAAAATAGAAGGCCGCGGCCGCTCGCCGGAGTATGTCAAAGTTGTTACACGTTGCTATAAGGACGCTTTGAAATGTTATTTGAACGGAACGTTCAGTCAAGAAAAATTAGACAACTGGAACACCGATTTACGCAAGGTATATAACCGTGATTTTTGGGACGGATATTATTTGGGACAAAGAGTTGGCGAATGGAGCAACAGATATGGTTCGCAAGCAACGACAACAAAGATTTTCATAGGTACCGTAACCAATTATTTCAAGAATATCAATGTGGCTGAGGTACGACTTGAAACAGGCGAATTGTCTTTGAACGATGATATTTATATAATCGGTCCGACAACGGGTGTTTATGAAGATACGATAAAAGAAATTCGCGTCGATTTGAAACCGGTTGAAAAAGCAGTCAAAGGCGAGATGTTTTCCATACCTACATCATCTGTTGTAAGACGCAATGATAAACTATATAAGGTTATAGTCAAAGAACCGACAAAATAACAAAATACATTAATAACTTCTTGCAAGGCAAACGTAGATAAAGTTGGAATAAAAACGATTTGCCTTACAAAGAAAACGAAACAATTTGCGGCAAAAACAATATGTGTTTTCGCAAAAATAGTGTTAAACATCAGTAAAATGAATAGTGAAACTAATTTTCTAATGTTAAACATCAGAAAATCGATATATAGATTGTAAAAAGTGCGGTAAAAAACTATCAGACTATGAAACTAAAAACAAATTATCATTCGCATTCCAAGTTTTGCGACGGCAAAAGCACTATGCAGGAAATGATAGAAAGTGCGATAGAGAGGGGTTTTACACATTTCGGTGTATCTTCTCACGCTCCGTTTCCGTTTGAAAATGATTTTGCCATACAAGACGGTTGTTTTGAAGCGTATAAAAATGAATTTTTTAGGTTAAGAGATTTATATTCCAAGCAAATACATCTTTATTTGGGCTTGGAAATGGATTATATCACCGATATAATAGAAGATACAGACACACCTGCGAAAAATTATGGGCTTGAATATTATATCGGCAGCGTGCATCAGGTCAAGGAGCATAACGACAGCAAGGATATGTGGTTTATTGACGGAAGCAAGGTTGAGACTTACGACAATGGATTAAGGAACTTGTTTGATATGGATATTAAACGTGCGGTGCATTGCTATTATGAGAGCCAAATAGATATGATTCGCAAAAACAATCCCGATGTTTTGGGACATTGCGACAAGATAATTATGCACAACAAAAACAGATATTTTACGCAAGACGAGCAATGGTATAAGGACGAGGTTGTAGCGTTGTTCAATGAAGTTAAAAAAAAGGATATTGTCGTTGAAGTCAATACCCGCGGCATATATCGAAAACGTGCCGAAGACTTTTATCCTTCTACTTATTGGTTAAAGTATCTTGTAAACCACAACGTGCCTTTGACAATCTCCACCGACTGTCATAAAGAGGACGAAACTGATATGCTTTACGCTGATGCTGTCAATGTTTTGAAACAAATAGGATGCAAGAAGTTATATTACTTTGAGGGTGTTTGGAAAGATGCTCCGATAGAGGATTTTTGCTGATGCTTATTCAATGAAAATGACGTTTTTTGCATATAAAAACATTCTACAAACGTTTTTTATTGTAACTTTGCAAGCCGAAAAACAAAATTTGTTGATTTAAATTTCAAAGATTATGTCAATAAACAGCAAAACTAAAGAATTAAAGGAAAGAATGCAGGCTGCGTTGCAAGGCGGTGGAGATAAGGCCGTCGAGAAACAAAAAGCCGCAGGAAAACTTACTGCCAGAGAGCGAATACTTGCTTTGTTGGATAAGGATTCTTTCCACGAGTACGATTTATTTATACAGCACTCAGGTAGAGATTTTGATATGGATAAAAAAATCTTACCTGCCGACGGTGTTGTAACAGGTACCGGAACCATAAGCGGACACCCCGTTTGTATATATGCACAAGATTTTACTGTCTCAGGAGGTTCTTTGGGTTATATGCACGCAAAGAAAATCTGTAAGATTATGGATCACGCCATGGCTATGCGTACCCCTATCATAGGTATTAATGATTCGGGCGGAGCGCGTATTCAAGAAGGTGTAAATGCTTTGGCAGGTTACGGAGAAATATTCTATCGTAACACAATGGCATCAGGCGTTATTCCACAGATAAGCGTTATACTTGGACCTTGTGCAGGCGGTGCGGTTTATTCCCCTGCCCTTACAGATTTTGTGTTCGTTGTGGATAAAATATCCAATATGTTTATCACAGGTCCGGACGTTATCAAAACGGTTCTTGGAGAAGAGATAGACAAAGAAGATTTGGGTGGAGCAAGAGTACATGCCGAAATAAGCGGTAATGCACATTTCTTTGCCGAAAGCGAACAAGAATGCTTCAAACAAATTCAAGACTTATTCACTTACATTCCTTGGAACAACGAAAAGAAAGCAGACAAATTCGAATCCAAAAAACCAAACACAAAAGATTTCAAAATCAATGCTTCTTTCCCAAGCAATCCTGCTCAACCATACGATGTCAGAAATATTATCAAATGTATAACTGACAACAGCGAATTTCTTGAAATTCAAGAGTTCTTCGCTCCGAATATCACGATAGGTTTCGGTCGTATTGAGGGAGAAACAATAGGCTTTGTTGCTAACAATCCTATTGCTATGGCCGGTGTTTTGGATTGCAACTCTTCGGACAAAGCCGCAAGGTTTATTCGTTTTTGTGATGCGTTCAATATTCCTATTGTTACCTTGGTTGATTTACCGGGATACTTGCCTGGCATAGACCAAGAGCATGCGGGAGTTATCCGTCACGGAGCGAAAATTCTTTATGCATTCTCGGAAGCAACCGTTCCTAAGATTACAGTTATTTTGCGTAAGGCATACGGTGGCGGATATATCGCAATGTGTTCTTCTCACCTAAAAGCAGATTTCGTATTCGCTTGGCCGACTGCCGAAATAGCAGTTATGGGACCGGAAGGTGCGGCAAACATTATTTTCCGCAAGGAAATAAAAGAAGCGTCTGACCCTGAAAAAATGCGTAAAGAGAAGATTGATGAATATCGTCAGAAGTTCGCAAATCCATACGTTGCGGCATCTTACGGATACGTGGATAGCGTTATCCAACCTAACGAAACTCGTAAATATATCGAGCATGCATTGAAAATGACCGAGAACAAAAAACAGGATACTCCGTTCAAAAAACACGGACTACCACCATTCTAAAATTATAAGGAGAAAAAGAAATGCCAGAAGAAAGAAAACATTACAGACAATTATATATCCAAGTTGAACCGGGAGAAGTCTATGCTTTTATTCCGGGAAACATTATGGACATATTTGTTAAAAAAGGGCAGAAAGTAAAGAAAGGCGATGCCTTATTATCTTTGCACGCAATGAAAATGGATAACAATATTTGCGCAAATATCGATGGAGTTGTGGAAAAGATTAACGTAAAAAAGGGTCAAGCCGTTTCTAAAAACGATGTCTTGATAAATATTACTCCTGCTGATTAAACTTTTTAAGAATATATAAAGAGTTTTATATAAGTAACAGACCGATTTCCTTTATTTCGGTCTGTTATTTTTTATAGTAATCCGGAAAAAAGGGTTTATCATCTCAAAATACCTCATCTAAATATCAGAAAAGCAACTTACAATTCTACGAAATTAGTGTTTAACACTAAAAAATTAGTATTAAATATTAGAAAATTAGTATTAAACATTAATTTCATAATATCACATATCATTTTCAGGGGTAGTGATAAGGCAATTTTCACTTCTGATTTGCATAAAACAATGAAAGGATTTCTTGACACAATATCAAAAAATCCTTTCGTAAATTTATTATTCATAAAAATGTTTGAACGATACGATTAAATCAATCATATCACCCAAACATCAGTATCTTACCACAATTTCAAACGCTCTGACGGTGCGATGTACATTTTATCAGATGGTTTTACGTTGAATGCTTCGTACCACATATCAACGTGAGGCAATGCACCATTTACTCTCCATCTGCCCAAAGAGTGAGGGTCGGATTTCGTTTGAGTACGTATTGCTTGCTCGGTAATATTAGATGCCCAAACGCCTGCGTATGCCAAGAAGAAACGTTGGTCAGCCGTAAATCCGTCAATAACCGGCAAAGTCTTACCTTCTGTTGCGTTTTTGTAAGCATACCATGCCACTTGCAATCCGCCGTGGTCTGCCAAGTTTTCGCCCAATGTCAAATTACCGTTTGCATTCAAGTCAGGTAAAACTTTAATCTTTGAGAAGAAATCAACATACACTGATGTCAATTTTTTGAATTTCTCAACATCAGAAGCAGCCCACCAATCAGACATATTACCGTCCTTGTCATAGTGTGAGCCTTGGTCATCAAAGCCGTGAGTCATCTCGTGTCCGATAACAACACCTATTGCTCCGTAGTTAAACGCATCGTCAGCCTCAGGGTCAAAGAAAGGATATTGTAATATACCGGCAGGGAAACAAATCTCATTCGTTGTAGGATTGTAATAAGCATTAACCGTTTGAGGATACATCTGCCACTCGTCTTTATCAACAGGTTTGCCGGCTTTCTTAGCCAAATTGTCTTTTGACCAAAAACGTCCGCATTCACGAATATTCTCGTAATAAGATTTTGATGGATCGATATTCAATCCGCTCATATCAGTCCAAGTATCGGGATAACCTATCTTAACATAGAACGTCATAAGTTTTTCCAAAGCAGCGATTTTTGTTTCAGGTGTCATCCAATCCTGTTCTTTTATTCTCTGTGCTAAGGCTATTTGTAAGTTTTTAACCAATTTCTCCATACGTTTCTTAGAAGACTCAGGGAAATATCTCTCTGCATACATCTTACCTAAGGCTTCACCCATTTGTCTTTCAACTTGTGATGTGCATCTTCTCCAACGAGGTTGCATTTCCTTGCTTCCCGACAATGTTTTTCCGAAGAAATCAAAGTTGGCTTCTGCTATTTCATCTGAAAGATAAGATGCAGCAGATGTAATAACGTCCCATTCCAAGTAAGCCTTATATTCCTCAGGCTTCAAAGAAGCTATTACAGCGTCAGCACCCTTAACGAATGAAGGCTGACCGACTACCATTGTCTGAAAATATTTTGAATCGACACCCATTGCGTTCATACGTTTTGTTAATTGAACGTTAGGATAATTCTTTTCAAATTCAGCCAAAGTCATCTTGTTATAATTCTTCTCAACATCTCTTAGTTCAGTCTGAGATAAAGAAATCTTTGCCAAAGCCGTTTCAACTTTCATTACGTATTGCATTTTCTTTTTGGCTTCTTTCTCTTTAAAGCCGAAAAGTTTGAACATACGAACTATATGTTTTTTGTATGCTTCACGTATAGCGGTTGTTGGAGCATCGTTATCCAAATAATATTCTTTTTGTCCCAATGTAATACCGCCTTGATAGATATTTAAAATATTGTTTTTGGAATCTTTCTCATCGGCATTGAAGCCCATATACATAAATTCCTGATTACCCCAATCTGCTTGTTTTAGTTCCCATGCGAACAAGTCTGCATTAGTCTTACAAGCCTCTAAGGCTTTTATTGTAGGCATAACAGGATTTACTCCTTCTGCGTTTCTACGTGTTGAATCCATAGCCATTTTGTACAAATCGGATAGTTTTCTTTCCGTTGTACCGTTAGCGTATGTCTTTTGCAACAAGTCATTCAATATAGTGTTCAAACGTTCGCTGTTATCCTTTGCCAATTGGTCAAAAGAACCGAAACGAGAATATGCAGCAGGTAACGGATTGTTTTTCATCCAACCGCCACAAGCAAATTCATAGAAGTCCTCAGCAGGTTTTACACTCTGATTCAAATTCTCCAAATAGATGCCAGATTTCAATCCGCTTTGAGCAAATCCACAAGTAGCTAAACTTGCGAACAACATCATCGGAATCATTTTTCTAACTTTCATTGTTTCTTATGTTTTTTATTAGTTATTAGTAATTAATATATATTTTCGCTATTGTCAATACCAACCACACACTGAAAAACAGCGTCGAATAAAGCTCCCTTTTAATGGAAAAGAAAAATATCGTAAGCACGAACGCCACCGAAGGAGCAAAAACCAAACTCATTACAGGCGTTGCCAAACAATATGCAAACGGCAGAAGCGAGAAAACAAGTAACAATACCATTGTCGATATTCTCTTTCTAACCGATAGCTTTTGATTGTTCTTGTAATTCAAAACAAAATAAACGGCAGCCACAACCAAAATCAGCATATATGCCATATAAACAACCTGTATAGGTTGCGTCATAACATTGGTATCCGGTATCACAGCAAAGTGCTGAGGGAAAAACGATATTACCAAATCCAACCGATTTTCAAGATAATAAATAATCATAAGTATAAGATACGGTAAAATCATACCTAAAATACTCACTATGATTGGTCTCCATTTATATATTTTGAAGTTTAACAATCCAACCCAAATCCATATCATAAACAGTATGTATGGAGCGAAAAACAGCGATGATAATGCCCCGAGAAAGGCTGTTAAGAAAATTTGATCCAATCCTTCGTTTTTGTTGTAGCACTGTAAAAACATTTTTATGGCTACAATCATTATTGTATTGGCAAATAAAACGCTGCTGATAGTCATAAGTCTGTAATCACAGCTGAATAACAACATATAAACAAAGGCTGGGAAATATGAATTTTTTCGTGTCAATTCGTAATAGACGAATATATAATTCAAAGCCAATGCACCGAGTGCCATTATAACAAATGCCAAAATCGTGCATAATTCCCTATACGGCGACAACCCCGATGCCATTGCGTTGTACAACGGCATATCCATTGCCCCCAATGTGATTATTTGCGGCGGATTTATAAACGCAGGAAGCCATAATATCAAAGGCAGAACTACAAGCAATACTAACTGAAAGAAATAATTCTTCTTAAAAATCGATATAATCATTACCTACAATTTTTTAATTACATAAACTTCCGACTTTTTACGTATCAAATTAAAAAAAGATACAACACAAACGAAAAATTTGAGTTTTTATTTTAATGGTGTCATCAATTAATGAAATAATATCAGTAAGTAAAATTTTAATGTGAGTAACTGAAAAATTAATGTGAGTGATCAATAAATTAGTGTTAAACACTATTTGATTAGTGTGAGTGATTAATAAATCGGTATGAGAGACTAGAAAATCAATATTTAAGAACAATTTTATTGAAAGACCAAAACACAATTTGTATTGAATATTTTGTTTATCTTTGCAGGCGGTTATCAAAAGGAGAATTATGTTAGAAAGAACTTTATTGCTATTGGGAGAAGAGAGATTATCCAAGATAAGAAAGACTTGCGTGATGATTGCAGGACTTGGAGGTGTCGGGGCTTTCGCAGCGGAAGCGATAGTGAGGGCCGGTGTTGAAAAAGTAATTATTTTTGACGGAGATACCGTTTCGCAAAGCAATATCAATCGCCAATTAATAGCCTTAAATTCGACAATAGGCAAAAGCAAAGCCATTTTAATGCAGGAGCGTTTGAGGGATATTAACCCAAAGTGCGAAATTATCGCCATAAACGAATATGTACGAGATGAGCGTATGCCTGAACTATTGGATAAATATTCCCCTGATTGGGTAATAGACGCAATAGATACTCTTTCTCCGAAAGTATTCCTGCTTGTTCATTGTTATCGTAGGGGAATCAGGGTTGTATCGTCTATGGGAAGCGGAGGTAAGTTCGACCCCTCGATGATAAAGATTACAGACATAAGTCAAACATTTCAATGTCCGCTTGCACATTCCATTCGCAAATTGTTACACAAACAAGGAATTTATGAAGGCATCATTGCCGTGTTTTCTCCCGAAAAGGTTTCCAAAGAATGTGTCGTTGAAGAGAAATCCGAAAACAAACGCACAACGATAGGCACCATATCTTATATGCCACCTATCTTTGGTTTGACAACAGCAAGCGTTGTCATAAGAGAAACAATCGGAATGGAAAGTTATCAAAGGGTTAAAGACAATAAATTCTACGAAAACAAAAAAACTTTCTTGAAAGAAGACACAATAAAAGACGAGAAAAAAACGATATAAAGAAATACAACATATAATAAGGAAAAAACATAAAACACTACAAAGATGAACACAACAAAAGAAATGATAGAAGTTTATTGTATCAACACTCAATCGAAATTCCTTGTACCTTCCGGCACATCGTTACACGAAGTTATAGCATATTCGGGAATAAAAACCGATGAAGATATTCTTGGAGCGACAGTAAATAACAAGATTGAAAGATTGGATTATAGGATTTATTCTCCACGTACGATAAAATTTTTGACAATATTCGATGCCAACGGAAAACGAATGTATGCTTTGAGTTTAATGTTTTTGTGTTACAAAGCCGTCAAGGATATTTACCCGAATGCAGACTTACAAATAATGCATTCAATGAATGACGGCTATTATACAGAACTTTTGAATTGCAAGGAAGACATTACCGTTGCAACTAAGAAGATAAAAGCCCAGATGCAGAAACTTATTGAGAAAAACATTCCTTTTGAACGCAAGATAGTATTGAGTGAAGAGGCTATTGAGTTGTTTGAAAAGGTTGGTATGAATGAAAAATCCTCGTTAATCAAAAACAGTGGCAGATTATATACAAATATCGATATACTTGACGGAACGATAAACGCATTCTTCTTTAATTTGGTTTTATCAACAGGCTATTTGAAGATATTTGATTTGTTGCCTTTCAAGAAAGGTATGATGTTATTTATGCCAGACAACGACAAAGATTATAAAGTTGCAGGAGTTATAACCAATCAAGACAAACTTTTCTCTATATTCCAAGAGCATAAACATTGGATAGATATTTTGCACGCTCCATACGTTTCCATGATTAACGATATGGTCAAAAGCGGCAAGAGTAATCAATTAATTCAAATATCAGAAGCCCTTCACGAGAAAAAATATGCGGAGATTGCGGATTGTATCACCAAAAAGAAAGATGATATAAAGATTGTTTTTCTTGCAGGACCGTCTTCTTCGGGTAAGACTACTTCTTGTCGAAGATTAGCAACACAATTGGCAGTTAATGGAATAAATCCCGTGCAGATAAGTATGGACGATTATTTCAATAACAGGGAGCATACGCCAAGAGATAAGAACGGAGAATATGACTTTGAATGTTTGGAGGCTGTGGATTTGGAATTTTTCAACAATCAGATGCAGGAACTTTTGAAAGGAAATGAAGTTGAACTTCCACGATTTGATTTTATCAAAGGAGAGAAATTTCCTTCGGGTAACAAAGTAAGACTTAGCGAAAACTCTGTTTTGATTGTCGAGGGCATTCATGCTCTTAATCCAGAGGTGTCAAAATATATCGATAGAAAGAATAAATATTTTGTTTTCGTTTCAGCATTAACACAGGTGGCATTGGACAAATATAATCTTATATCCACGTCAGACAACCGCTTGATAAGGCGAATTGTAAGGGATAACAATTATCGTGGAGCATCGGCAGAAGATACATTGATGCGCTGGGCGAGTGTTCGTGCGGGAGAAGAAAAACATATTTTCCCATATCAGGAAAATGCGGACAGTATGTTCAATTCTTCTTTGTTGTACGAGATTGGTTTGTTAAAGACTTATTGCGAACCATTGCTAACACGAGTCGCCCAAAACTCACCTGCCCATGCAGATGCGGTAAGATTGCTTAAATTTTTGAATAATTTCGCTTCAATTTCTTCTCAAACCATTCCACCGACCTCAATTATGAGAGAATTTTTAGGTGGCAGCAGTTTCAAATACTAAATTTTCAAAAATTTTTTAACATTTATACTTTATTCTAAAATAACAACTTGCGAAAAGATTCTAAGAAAAATTTTAGAAAAATTTTGCCATATTAAGAAAATGAACTAATTTAGCAACTCGAAATTTAATAGATTTTTAATAAAAACAAGATAAAAAATGGAAGCTAAGAAATCTGAAAAAGCGAATCTTGAAAACAAGAAAGGTCTTTTCCTTGAAGTTGGTTTGATTGTAGCATTGGCTATCATATTGTTTGCTTTTGAGTACAAGACTTATGACAAACAAGAAGAGGCTGTTCAAATGACCACTGCCGATGTAGTAGTTGAGGAAATGGTTATTCAGACCCAACAAAACGAACCTGAACCTCCTAAACAAGAAGTGGAACTTTCCACAACAGAGTTTGAAATCGTTGAAGATAACAAAGTCATAGAAAACGAGTTCAATCTTGACAATTTGACAAGTGATGTCAATGGTGATGTATTCATTCCAACCGTTGAAGTACAAGTCGAAGAAGTTGTTGAGGAAGAAGAAACAGAAATCTTTACAGTTGTTGAGCAACAAGCATCATTCCCTGGTGGTTTCGGCGAGTTGAACAAATATTTGGCAAAGAATATTAAATATCCTCAGCAAGCAAGAGAGACAGGAACGCAAGGTCGTGTATATTTGACTTTCGTTGTTGAGAAAGACGGTTCAATAACAGATATTAAAATCCTTCGTGATATAGGTTCCGGTTGTGGGGAAGAGGCTATCCGTGTTGTTAAAGCTATGCCTAAATGGCAACCTGCTATGCAGAGAGGTAAGAAAGTTAGACAACAATTCAACCTACCTGTTAGTTTCTCTCTACAAAGTTAATAACTTGTTGTAGAAAACAATTCACATTTGGTATAAAGGCGAAATGGCTTTGGGCGTTTCGTCTTTTTAGTGTTTAACATTATTCGATTGATGTTTAACATTAGAAATTTAGTATTAAACATCATTATCATAACATCAGTTCAAAGAATATAAAATCATAATTGCAACATAATGATAACCATAAATAACCTTTCCATAAATTTCAACGGCGAACCTCTTTTTGATAACGTCAGCTTTACAATAGGCGATAAAGATCGTATAGGTCTTACGGGAAAAAACGGAGCTGGTAAATCCACACTCTTGAAAATACTTTATGGTCTGCAACAACCCGACAGCGGAACTATTGTTAAAAGCAAAACTCAAACCATAGGCTATCTGCCACAGGAAATGATACCTTCTTCAACGACTACTGTTTTGCAAGAAGCGATGAAGGCTTTTGACGAAATACATTCTTTGAACAATCAACTCGATACAATAAACAACGAACTCACATCACGCTCCGATTACACATCGAAAGAATACGAAAACCTGCTTTTACAACACGAACAAATAATCAATAAACTCAACATCATAGATGTAAATAACGCCGAGCCGCAAGCACAGAAAATTCTTTTGGGATTGGGTTTTTTGCATTCGGATTTTACTCGCAATATGACGGAATTTTCATCGGGTTGGCAGATGAGAGTAGAACTTGCAAAGATATTACTAAAAAAACCTAATCTAATCTTACTTGACGAGCCTACCAACCACCTTGACATCGAGTCTATCACTTGGCTTGAAGGCTTTTTGCAACAATATTATGGTGCAGTTGTTTTGGTGTCTCACGACAGGTGTTTTCTTGACAATATTACCAAACGAACAATAGAAATTACGGCAGGAAAGATTTACGATTACAAAGTTCCCTACTCCGAATACTGCGTTTTGCACGATGAACGAATGCAATCACAACAATCGCAAATGGTAAATCAACAACGACAAATAGCCGAAGTTGAACGATTCATTGAACGATTCAGATATAAGGCAACAAAAGCAAAACAAGTTCAGAGCAAAATAAAGATGTTGGACAAAATGGATCGCATAGAAATAGACGAAGTGGATTCATCTTCGATTCATTTTTTATTTCCTCCCGCTCCGCATTCGGGAAAAATAGTTGTAGAAGTCAAGGATTTGAGTTTCGCTTACGATACAAAGAAAGTCTTAAATGGGATAAACTTCATCTTGGAGCGAGGACAAAAAGTTGCTTTCATAGGACGTAACGGCGAAGGTAAATCAACACTTGCTAAAATCATCATAGGAGAATTGAAAGGTTTTGAAGGTGTTTGCAATCTTGGACATGATGTAAAAATCGGCTACTTTGCACAAAACCAAGCTGCGTTATTAGACGGAGAAAAAACGGTTTTTGAAACTATTGATGAGATTGCAACAGGTGAGGCAAGAACAAAAATTCGCAGTATTTTGGGTAGTTTTCTTTTCGACCAAGAAGCAATTGACAAGAAAGTTAAAGTACTATCGGGTGGAGAGAAAACACGGTTGGCTCTTGCAAAACTATTGTTAAGCAGCGTCAATCTATTGGTTTTGGACGAGCCTACCAACCATTTGGATTTGGTCAGTAAGGATATTTTGAAGAATGCTTTGATAAAATATGACGGAGCATTTATCTTGGTTTCGCACGATAGAGATTTTCTAACCTCATTAACAACCACTCTTTACGAATTCAAAGACCATACAATAAAAGAATACCACGAAGATATAATGGAATTTTTGGAAAAGAAGAAACTTCAAAATCTAAATGAGTTAAATCTTCGAAAGAAAGAGCAAGCCGTTGCCGAAAAGAGTGTATCACAAAACAAATTGGATTTTCAAGCCAACAAGGAAAGAGAAAAAGAATTACGCAAGAAAAAAAATCGATTAAATTCCATTGAACAACAAATTTCGGAGGTAGAGAACGAAATAGCAGCAATGGAAACAAAACTTAATACATCACAAGACAACGAAATTTTCTCAAAGTATCAAGAGAAAAAAGAATTGTTGGATTCTTTGATGCAGCAGTGGGAAGACATTTCAATAGAATTAAACATCTGAAAAATGATGTTAAACACCAATCAACCGATGTTAAACATCAGTTGGCTGGTGTTTAACATTTTTTTAGCGATTTCACACGATTTGACGTTTTTCTTTTCTGTATTAGAATAAAAATGTGTAAATTTGCAATTCCTTTTTGCAGTGATGTTTTTGTGAATACCGACTGCAAAAGTTTGATGTAGAAATAATATAATAACAATAAAACGTATAAATAACAATGGAAATTCATCATATCAGTCCTGAATTGCTTACGTTGGATAGAGTAAGCGAAATAATGGAAAAAGGAATGCACTTGGAACTTTCCGAAGAAAGCAAAAAACGTATTGTAAAGTGCAGAGAATATCTTGACAAAAAAATGGAAAATCAAAAAGAACCTATCTATGGTGTTACCACAGGCTTTGGTTCTTTGTGCAATATTTCCATTAGCAAAGAACAGTTGTCTCAGTTACAAAAGAATTTGGTTATGTCTCATGCGTGTGGCTGTGGAGACGAAGTACCTCACGAAGTTGTAAAACTTATGCTTTTGAACAAAATTCAGTCTTTGTCTTACGGACATTCGGGTTCCCAACTTGTAACAGTGCAACGTTTGGTTGATTTCTTCAACAATGATATTTATCCTGTTGTTTATCAATTGGGTTCTCTTGGTGCATCAGGAGATTTGGCTCCTTTGGCAAATATGTGTCTGCCGTTGATTGGCTTAGGTCAGGTGGATTATAAAGGAGAAAGAATTTCAGGAGAAGAATTGAACAAACGTATGGGCTGGCAGCCTATCGAATTGCAAAGCAAGGAAGGTTTGGCATTGTTGAATGGTACTCAATTCATGGGAGCGTTCGCAATGTATTCTATCCTTAAAGCAAAGAGACTTTCCAAGTTGGCTGACTTGATTATGACAGTATCTTTGGAAGCATTTGACGGTAGAATTGAGCCATTCTTCGACCACACTCATTTAGTTAGACCTCACAAAGGACAATTGGCAACAGCACGTCGTGTTCGTGCATTACTTGAAGGCAGCGAGATTATAAAACGCCATAAAGAGCATGTACAAGACCCTTATTCTTTCCGTTGTGTTCCTCAAATTCACGGTGCTTGCAAAGATGCAATAAATCATGTTGCAGACATAATCACAACAGAAATCAACTCCGCAACAGATAACCCAACAATCTTCCCTGACGAAGATATGGTTATTTCAGCAGGTAACTTCCACGGCGAACCTTTGGCAATCAACTTAGACTTTCTTGCAATTGCAGTTAGCGAACTTTCTTCTGTCTCTGAAAGAAGAATGTATCAGTTGATTGGTGCAAAACGTAATTTGCCTTCATTCTTGGTTGCTAAACCAGGTGTAAATAGCGGTTTTATGATTCCTCAGTATGCTGCTGCTTCAATTGTAAATCAAAACAAGATGTTCTGTATGCCTAACAGCGTTGATACAATAGATTCTTCGCAAGGTCAGGAAGACCATGTAAGTTTCGGTTCAAATGCTGCTACTAAATGCTACCGTGTTGTCAATAACACCGAAAGAGTTTTGGCTATCGAACTTTTGAACGCTGCACAAGCATTGGATTTCAGAAAGAAAGAAACAGGCTTAAAGTCTTCTCCAATTATAGAGAAGTTTGTCGCTCAATATCGTAAGGACGTTCATTTCGTTGAAAACGATGAAGTACTTTACGAATTGATTCAAAAATCAATCGCTTTCTTACAAGCATACGATTTGAAAGAAGCTAATTTATAAGAATTTTAGTAAAACAATTTAATAATATACAATTATGGCATTCAATTTAAGAAACAGAAACTTTTTGAAGTTATTGGATTTCACTCCAAAGGAAATACAATACATGTTGGATTTAGCTCGTGACTTGAAACGTGCTAAATATGCAGGAACTGAACAACCTCGTTTGACAGGTAAAAACATCGCTTTGGTTTTCGAGAAAACTTCTACGCGTACTCGTTGTGCTTTTGAAGTAGCAGCACACGACCAAGGAGCACATGTAACATACCTTGGACCTACAGGCTCTCAAATCGGTGTTAAAGAATCAATGAAAGACACTGCAAGAGTATTAGGTCGTATGTTTGACGGTATTGAATATCGTGGATTTGAGCAGAAAATCGTTGAAGAATTGGCTGAATATGCAGGAGTACCTGTATGGAACGGTTTGACAAACGAATTTCACCCAACACAAATCCTTGCGGACTTCCTTACAATGACTGAACATTCTGATAAACCATTGAACAAAATATCTTATGCTTACCTTGGCGATGCTCGTTACAATATGGGCAACTCTTTAATGGTTGGCGGTGTTAAAATGGGTATGGACGTTCGTATCGTTGCTCCAAAGGAATTGCAGCCTTCAAAAGAATTGATAGAGACTTGCCAAAATATAGCAAAAGAAACAGGTGCTACTTTGACTGTTACAGACGATGTTAAAGCCGGTGTTAAGGGATGTGATTTCTTATACACTGACGTTTGGGTATCTATGGGTGAGCCGGCAGAAGTATGGGCTGAGAGAATTAAATTGTTGAAGCCTTACCAAGTTAATAAAGAAGTTATGGCTGCAACAGGCAATCCTAAATGCAAATTTATGCACTGCTTACCTGCATACCACAACCTTGAAACAAAAGTTGGTAGAGATGTTTATGAGCAATTTAAGATTGACGGCGTAGAAGTTACGGAAGACGTATTTGAGAGCGAGAACTCAATAGTATTTGACGAAGCTGAAAACCGTATGCACACTATCAAAGCCGTTATGGTTGCAACTCTTGGTGCATAATCAGATTTTTCAACAAGATTAACAATTTTATTCGTGAAATTTGCAAGTGTGAAGTCGTAACGGCTTCATACTTTTTTTAACGCTAAAACGAAAAGATGAAAATTATATTTGTGCTTTTCATTTTTTGTAATTTTTCACTTGTACTTGACCGATAAATTTCCTTGATACAGTTCTTATAGTGATTTGAAATGAGTATAGCGATCTCTCTAAGCAAT
Organism: uncultured Bacteroidales bacterium; assembly: GCA_900315335.1. Taxonomy (GTDB): domain Bacteria; phylum Bacteroidota; class Bacteroidia; order Bacteroidales; family P3; genus Scybalousia_A. Next base: position 25,967 of record OMYR01000046.1, on the reverse strand, counting down.
AAAATAAAGCAAAAAATATTAAATATAAATTTGTAAAATTAAATATTTGGCTCTGAAAGAAGAGATTAATTTTTTTCTTTGTTGAATATTTAACAATTTCCTACTACAAAAAAAGGCTGCCCAATTGGGCAGCCTTTTAAGATGTTTATTTGATTTGCTAACTATTTGATGATAGCAACACGGTTCAAATAATCTTTTTCAAATGGTTGAACAGAACATCCTTTGTAATCAACTTTAACTTTGCTCTTATCAACACCAGCATTAATCAATGCGTTATAAACAGCTTCTGCTCTTTCTTGAGAAAGTTCTAAGTTTCTGCTTTCAGAACCTGTATTGTTGTCAGCATAACCAGTGATTGTAAATGTTTTGTTTGAAGCCTTGATAACATCAGCCATATATTTGATGTTGATTTCGTTCTTATCAGAAACCTCAGCACTTCCAATAGGGAAGAATATGCTTAATGTTACATCGTCATTAACTGCTACACCTTTGTTCTTTGCAGCTTCTTTCAAAGCATTCTGCAATTCTCTTTCTTTGTCAGAAAGTTGTTTTTTGTAGCGGTCAATTTGTTTTTGATATTCAGCGTTCTTGTCATTAGCAGCTTGTAAATCGCTCTCCAATGAAGAAATTCTGTTATCATACAAAGACTTGTCTATTGGAGTGTAAGCCTTGAAGTTTCTAACTTTTGAGAACTTCCAAGTAAATCCTGCTGTTGCAGATAATAAGTTACCATTAACAGCCTTAGTTTCTGTCTGTGCATTGTTACCAAACATTCCAGGAGCAGAGATTTGATCTCTCAACTCAATATTGAATGTCCAAGCATCACAAAGACGGAATCTGTTGATTAATCCTACAGGAACAACAAACTCAGGATTATGACTAGCATCATCAACGTCAAGTTTTACGTCTGAAAAACCTACTCCGACGAAAGCAATAGCATTGTAAAATCTATCTGCTTTGTAACGGCAAATCCAGTTTGTCAAATTGAACATAGCGTCTGCATGAACAGTCCAAGTGTTGTGATCTACTGCTTCACCACCTTCTGTAAGATAGTTAGTAACAGTCAAACCATTGAACGCCAATCTTGCTCCAATTATAGGAGTAACCCATTTACCTAACGCTGCGTCAAAAGCAAACGTAAAATCTTTTCCGAAACCTTCCGGATTAACAGGATTGTTCGTACTTTTCCATTTCGTTAGATAGTAGGTTTGAACACCTGCACCAACAGACAACTCCCAATTGTCAATGAAACGGTTGGTCTCAAAGTTTCTCCATCTTTGCTTGCTACCCTTCTCAACTTCTTGAGCAGTCATCGTTGAACCAGCGGCCAACATAAGGGCTAGTGCAATAACTAATCTTTTCATTTCTACCTTTTTTTTAGTTATTAATAATTTTGTACTTTCTATTGAATATACTTAAATTCAGACTGCAAAGTTACAACAATTCTTAATACAGACAAAAAAAAACAGCAAAAAAACAACTATTTCTTATATTTACCGATAATTTTTATAAAATTTTACACACTACATTACATACATTGCAGATATTTTATGTGTTTATGCTCAATTAGTGTTAAACATTATTAGAATAATGTGTGAGAAAAATCGAATAGTTTTAAACACTATTTTTATTCTCAATAAGAAAAATATTAGTATTTTTGCAAGTCGTTTTGTGGCAAGCGATATAATTTTGATTTTTACAAATAATAATTTTGTGGTTAAACATTTCGCTTAAACGCCGCAATACAAGGGCTTATTTATTATTGAAATTAAACAAAATAATATACACGCAATGAAAATAAGAAAAACATTTATGCTGTTGAGTTTGGTATTATTTGCCTCAACAACAATGTTCGCTCAAAAAGAAGCGACAAAAAAAACCGAAAGAACGAGAGTTCTTGAACTGAATAAGGCTATGACAAGCGAGCAAATAGACGATTATTACAAGACTTTTATGAAAAGAAAGCCTACAACTATTTCTCCCGAAAATTTGCCTGCAAGCGAAATGACGAAATCCTCTCAAACAAAAAGCGAACTTGCTGTTCCTGACGATATGATATTCCCTATCGAAAGCGATGAAGTACAAGCAATTTTGATTGAATGGCCTTACATAACGGTAAAAAAAGGCACAAACGACTATGCAGAAGCTATGTTTGACGGCTGGGGATTGGAAAACTCTTTTGGAGGCTACAAATTGGTGGAGACAACAAGTACTCCCGACGTTGCAAAGTCAAGTAACTATGCCAAACTACACGGACAATTGGCTAATGCAATCCAAAAACATACACAAGTTTGGATTGATGTTTGGTATGACGATGATACCACGACAATAAAACAATTTATGGCAGACAGAGGCACTCCTCTTGTTAATTACAGATTCTTCGTTCATCCGGGCAATGCATTTTGGGCAAGAGACTGGGGTCCTGTTGCGTTCTACTATGATGACGATGACAAAATCGCTTTTATGGATTTTGAATACTATGGAGGACGACCTTTGGACGACCAATTGCCTATTCAAATAGCAAACGATTTGGGCTGGAAATGTTTCACAAATACGATAGAATACGAAGGCGGTAATATCCTCGTAGATGGTTTGGGTTCTTTATTTACCACTTCTGCTGTTTATGGAAATAACGAAGATACATACGGATTGTATTATTTGGATCAATCAGGTACAACTCCTCAACTTCGTATGCAAACAAAGAAAGCCTTAACAAAAGAGCAGGTTAATGATTCTTTGAAACACCTTTTGAATTTAGACGAATTGACGGTCGTAACTGCGTTGGATTATGACGGAGGAACGGGACACATCGATTTATATTGCGATATGTGGGAAGAAACCGGTTTTGTTATGGCTAAGTATCCCGATGCTTTGGCTTCTTGGGGCGATGCTAAAAGAGTTGATTCAATACACAACCTATTTACTTCTATGGAGAACTTCTATGGAAACAAATACGAATCCGTAAGAGTTCCTCTTCCTAAAAAGAATAATGGCTCTTGGTATACATCGGGCGGAGATTACAACAGATATACTCGTTGTTGGGCAAACCACACTTTTGTTAATGACGCAATTATTCAACCTGTTTTCTATGATTCGACAAAAATCGGCTCACAAGCTGGCGATATTGAAAGCAACCGTGAAGCGTTAAACGTTTTAAGAAATGCTTATCCGGGATATGCTTTTGAGGAAATAGACGTTAGAAGTTTTGATGGTTTTGGTGGAGCAATTCACTGCATAACCAAACAAATTCCTGCCGAAAATCCTGTTCGTATCTATCACCAACCTGCACGTTTCTTCAATACAACACAAAATGGTTCTACATACAAAATTGATGTCTTCTCACAAAATCACAGCGGTATTAATAACGTAAAAATTTATTACAAACTTGCTAACGAAAACGAATGGAAAGTAAAAGAAATGACCTCTCTTGGCGATAGCAAATACACTTGCGACATTAATTTGAACGCAGATTTGAACAGAGATACATTGTATTATTATATTGCTTCTACATCAAACAACGGCAAATCTATGCTTAAACCTATGACTGCTCATAGAGGCGGTTTCTACACTATGCCTTACGGAAAAGAAGTTACTTCATATAATAAAGACTATGCTTACGACTCACTTCCAAAGCCTACATACGACTACTCAAACCTAAGTTTCGATACAACGAAAATAACTTACGGAGCGCCGCTTGATACTTCTACGGTTGGAATAGACTACATTTCTCAAAACGAGTTTGAGAATATTGGCGAAGTATATCCAAACCCTGCGAAAGATAATGTATCCGTAAAGATAAACAATACAAAGGACCTTTATTATAGAATAATAACCGTTAAAGGTCAAATCGCACAAAGAGGCAAGATTGCAAAAGGTACGATAGAATATCAATTCGACACAAGAGATTTGAAAGCCGGCAACTATTGGATTCTATTCTCTGACGGCAATCTATCTACTTCGAGAAAATTGGTGATAATCAAATAAGTATTTTTAATTATCATTTCAGTGGAACAAAAACGGACGAAAAAATCTTCGTCCGTTTTTATTTGTATTATATTTTTCAGTCTTTTTATGTTAAAAACATTCGCAATTGAAATAGTTTTCGTAATTTTGCAGTTGAAAATAAAATTTTTTTAAGATATGAAATTCGGAGTTGTTACTTTTCCGGGGTCAAATTGCGACCATGATATGTACTACGTACTAAAAGGTATAGAAAAGCAAGAAGTTGTTAATTTATGGCATAAAGAAAGTGATTTGCAAGGATGTGATATGATTATCCTACCCGGCGGTTTCTCTTACGGAGATTATCTTCGCAGCGGTGCAATAGCAAAACTTTCTCCTATAATGAAAAGTGTTATCAATTTTGCAAATAAAGGCGGATTGGTTCTTGGTGTTTGCAACGGTTTCCAAATACTTTGCGAAAGCGGATTGTTGGAAGGCACTCTTTTGCATAATAACAACCAAAAATTTATCTGCCACAACCAATTCATCGCACCTCAAACCAACAGCACAATATTTACAAAAGACGTTACCGTCGGTAAAGCGTTGAATATCCCTATTGCACACGGAGAAGGCAGATATTTCGCTTACGAAGACACGTTAAAGAAACTTAACGATAACGAACAAATCCTTTTCAGATATTGCGACGAAAACGGACAAATCACACCTCAAAGCAATCCTAATGGTAGTTGCGAAAACATAGCAGGTATAACCAACAAAACAAAGAATGTTTTCGGTATGATGCCACACCCTGAACGTTGTTCGGATGCAGAACTTGGCAACACAGACGGCAAAGCCTTGTTCAATTCTTTAATAAAAAATTTTGTAAAATAGTAATTCACTTAAATACATAAACAAAAAAGACAGGCGATAAATGTCTGTCTTTTTTTCTCAACAGACGTGGCAAACTTAAAACCATATTACAACCAAGGCGTATTGGAATGCGGTGTAGATGAGGCAGGCAGAGGCTGTTTGGCCGGTGGGGTTTTTGCTTCGGCTGTTATTCTTCCACAAGATTTTAGCCATCCGATGCTAAACGATTCCAAACAACTCACGGACACTCAACGGCGAAAACTTCGTCCTATCATTGAGCAAAACGCCATAGCATACTCTGTTGCGGAGGTTTCCAACAATGAAATTGATAAAATCAATATTCTTCAAGCCTCTATCCTTGCAATGAATCGTGCTATCGAAAGTTTGAAAATCAAACCCGAGTTTCTGCTTATCGACGGCAACAGATTTCATACCGACTGCGGTATTGCTTTCAAGACTATAGTCAAAGGCGACGCCACATATATGTCCATAGCGGCTGCGTCCATTCTTGCGAAAACATACAGGGACGACAAAATGATTGCCCTTGCAGAAAAATATCCGCAATATAACTGGCAAAAAAACAAGGGTTATCCAACAAAAGACCACCGCTTGGCAATAAAACAGTTCGGCGTAACTCCACTACACAGACTTTCATTCAATTTATTTGGCGAGCCGTCTTTATTTGATTGATGTTTGATAATTTTTTTTCAATCCAACGTTTCGCAAAATTGTTATCATTTATTATCGTCCAATAAAAGGCAACTTTTTCATCTGCCATTCTATTCTTTTTCTGCCTTACGTTTTTGTTTTCATTTGGAGATTTCCGTTTTTATTCTTTATGTTATCGTTTTTTCTTCGCAGGAGAAGAGCAAAAAAGACAGTCTCTTTACCCTAAAAAGTGCCACTTTTTTATATAAAAAGGCTGTCTTTTGGAGGTAAAAAGTGGCACTTTTTTACGACTAACCTGTGGACAAAAAAACATCATGTCAAGGATAAAAACGAAAAACAAAGGATTAGAAAAAATAATCAGTGAGACTAATTTGTCAATCTCACTGATTATTTTATTGATGTTTAACACTAATTTAATGAAATCACCTATTATTTAATTACTACCTTGGAAGTCTTTTCTCCTTTGCAATCTACAATCTTTACGATGTATAATCCTTGCGGTAAATTCAAATCAGTCTCAAAAGAATTGCCCGACAATGTCTTCGAATACCTCTGTTTGCCGAACAAATCGTATATAACAAGAGATTTAAGTCCGTTGCCCTGAACACTTAAAGTATTTTCAAAAAACAGAATATCAATATTATTTTCTTCTATCGTCTCATTTGTCGAAGTATTCTCGTAAAACATAACCTTAAAACGGTTGGCGTTTTCACCTTCTTCCACCTCAAATTTCGTAGTTGTGTCATTCAAAATAGTAATAGTCTCGTTTTCCTCATCTTTCAGCACAACCGTCATATTATCGGGCAAGTTATAAGCCGATAAAATGACGCTGTCCTGCTTACTTGCCTTGATATTCAAATTTGCCGCGTATGGCAAAGTTTGAAAAACGTTTCTGACAATATTTTTGCCTTGAATATCGAAATACGGTTGCACAAAATCCTCGCCATTCGAGAACATCATATAAGCATCTTTTACATCAAAACCATTGCTTGCCGATTCGTCTATTTTTGAATAAACATCAAACAACGAATTGCTGCCGGCACAAGTTATGGTAATGTATTTATCGCTGTTTTTCTCGGATTTCGCTGCGACTTTGTTTAACATTCCGCTTATGGTTGTAGCACCTTCGCTTGCAGCAACCATAAAACCTTCGCCCGAATGTATAACCGTTGGATTGGAATTCCACTTCACACCGTCAAATGTATATGCCTGCGTTTCGCCTTGAATATTCGTTAATCCGTTTAATAACGTGCTTACAGCCACATCTTCGCTAAACGGATTGCTAAATGCAAACCACAAAGCACCATTATACTCTGCACCATTGTTTGTTTTATCTATTTCATAGATTGCACTTGTATTGGGATTTTCGCTTGGAGACCAATAAACGATATTATCATTTTCAATTGTGCTTCCGTCCCAATCTTTATTCCAAACCCACACGAAAATGCCCTCGCCTTGATTGATTACATCGTTATTTATTTCTTTCAAATAAGTACTATTCCAATCGTTCGTTTGGTAATTATATCCTTTGGCAGCAACAGCATGAGAAGTCGCGTCTTGCGCAAACGAGGCTCCATTATTTTCAAAAACGCTCACACTTAATACTGTCTCATTTGTATTGTTGCCCACTATTCACTAAATATATTCAGTGAAATCTAATTTTATAGGTCATCTTTGTGTATCAGTTATTTGTAGATATTTTCATTTGGTTTGAATACTCACGAAATTTCACTGTTTTAGAAAATATTGGTACTATTTGATACCATATTTCGGGATATATTTTGTACCTTTGCACCACAGTAACCAAGATATATCGCGTATGGATTTCATCTTCATCAAATCATCCAAGGCAGGAAAGGAGGACTACGGTTCCATCTATGCCCGTGTACGCACCGGAAAGGCGAACATGAAGGTCGTGACGGGCTTCACCATCAAACAGCTTGAATGGGAAAAGTACCGCAGCCTGCAATACGTCTCGTCAGCCCTGATGTCAAGCATCGGAATAAAGTACGGGCAGTTCGCCCAAATCCTCGCGAGGATAAAGGCGGCATTCGAGGCGGACGGCTTCAATCCCAAGGAGGCCAAGAATATCATCGAGAGCGTGAAACACGACGTGCTCAACGGTATGATGCAGATTGTGGAGGTCAAGCCCAAAGGCAGGATGCTGTTCGATGATTTCCTTACCTCTTATATAGAAGACATGGAAACCGGACGGCGTACCAAGAAAGGCCGTACCGTGAAAGTCTCACCTGCCTATATAAAAGGTCTGCGCATTATCCAAAAACAGATTCGCAACTACCAAAAGGAAACACACCGCAAACTCGGACTGGATGACATGACGATGGAGACACGCAACAGCCTTGTCGGTTACTGGAAGGAACGGGGCTTGATGCCCAACGCCATCAACTCGTACATGACCGATGTCCGCACGGTGGTAAAGGCGGCCTACGAGGACAAGCTGACCAAATGCGATGATTTCCGTCATTCCGACTTCGTGCCGAAAAAGGAGGAAGTGGACAACATCTACCTCACGCCGGAACAGATACAGGAAATGCTCGACCTTGACCTTTCCACCAAGGAAGCCGTGAAAAAGAGACTGGAATCACTTGACATCAGCGAGGACGAGAAATTGGCACAACTTTCCAAATGCCGCATCACCCATATCAGGACACTGGAGCACGTGAGGGACATTTTCATCGTGGGCTGTCTGACCGGCCAGCGTGTTTCCGACTATTCAAGGATATGCGAGGACATGATAACGGAAATCGGCGGTACGGAGTTCATACTCATCACCCAACAGAAGACGGAAAAGAAAGTCTATATCCCCGTTGACAGGCGAGTAAGAGCCATACTTGCCAAGTATGACGGCAAGCTGCCCCCGGTTCATCCCAATGAAATGAACAAGCTGGTGAAGACCATCGGCCTGTTGCTCGGCTGGACACACGACTGCGGCTTTGACGAGAAGCGTCTCAACCCCAAACGTGGAAGGAGATTCTGCGACATGCTCCTTTCCCATACAGCCCGGAGAAGTTTCGCCACCAACGCGTACAAGGCTGGTGTCCCTCTGCCTTCCATCCAAGCCATCACCGGACACAGTAGCGAGGCGCAACTGCGCCGCTACCTGAAACTGGACGCGGAGGAAAAGGCCGTCATAGCGTTAAAGGATTTCAAGGGTATCATCGAAATATAAGGAGGTGCTTATGGAAAAATCAAGGTTTGACATCATTAGCGATCTGTTCAAGCTGTCCAACGTAATCAGTGAGAGCCTGAAACTTGCGGAATCGCTTGTCGGCAAGTCTTCCGGCAGTGGCGAAACGGATTGTAAGGATATTTGCCGGAACATCAGATACAGCCTGAAGCCCCTGCCTTTTCTTTTGGCCGGCATCAGGGAATATATCACCGAACACGAGGATAAGGAGCTGGCACGGAAGTTTGTCGAACTTCACGATGACACGAAAAGGCTTCACGGCATCTGCTCCAAATATGCAGACTTGAACAAGGCGGCTTTCCGTACAGGGGTGGCTTACCTGAGCATGGAAGTTATAAGGCAATACTTCTTTCCCGAAAAAGAACAGGAGCAAGTATCGCAGGAAGGTTCTGATATTTCTCCCAAACCAATGACACGTACCGAAGCCACCGACTGCATCGACACCATCCGTGCCGCCATACGGAAGTGTGCAAAGGATTCAGACGGGAACAGAGGGAAAGAAATGTATGCCATGCTTGCCAAAGTGGACAAGGCTAAAATCCAAGCCGTCAAGGAGTATATTGTCAATGCCAACGACAAGGATTTGGCGCAACTCTTCACGGAATATTTTGCAGAAGCCGTCCACCTTTCCATGCTGCCCCAAAATGACGATGTGAAAGCGCAGTCCGCCGGAATAAAGATGTTCCATATCGCCATGACGATGGGATATGTCAAAAGAAACGTGCTGCATGAGAACGAGTCCAAGTCGGCAACATCCAAAACAATACCCTCTTGTACGGAAGAAGCGTCATCCGGTTTTATCGCCACAGATACAATGCAAGGCGGCGCGTTCAGTACGACCGCGCAGGTTCCTGTTTTAAGGCTGTACCGTTTCCTTACCACTTTCACCGTACAGAGCGGCCCCGACAAGGGCAAACCGCTATTGGACGCCAATGCCGTTTCCGACCGGGATTTCCTCCGTGCCGTCATGCGTGCCGACTACTCCACGATATACGGCAGTTGCGTGAAAGGCAAGATGCGCTGTGTCGTCATTCTGCTGTCCAAAGCCTACTTCAAGGACTGGAAAGGTTACAGGGAAGCCGCAGCCCGTTCTATGGGTCTGACACCCGAAAGCCTCGCCAAGTATAACGTGGAGAAAACCTTTATAGCGAAGCTCAAAGAGCTGCTTCCCATGATAAAATAGTGACATAACCCACAGGTGGCTACAATTCACCACAACCCACAGACTTCCACAAGCCGTTAAGCACCAGTTGTTTGACGGCTTTTTTCATGCGGTGTCATTTCACAGAATACCACAAATTCACAGGTTTTATTATTGCCATACCTTTGCCGCCATGAACTTAAAATCAGTGAATTATGACAGATAAGACAGAAATGGTACTGGTATCGCGCGATGAGCTTCAACAGCTTATCGGCGCAAGCGTGAGGTGCGCGTTTGAGGAATACCGGCAGGAACAGGCACCACAGGACACATCGGAGTATTACACCATCCGGCAGCTGGCGGAGAAATGGGGCGTGAGCATAGCGACCATCTGGCGGCACGAGAAGTTAGGACACATCAAAGGACAGCGGATAGGACGGCGTGTCCTGTTTCCTAAGGAACAGATAGACCGCATCAAGAGCCTAAAAGCCACCAACAGGAAGGCCGACAAGAATGCCAGGGGATAATTTGTAAGACGCGCAACAAAAAAATGTCAAGGCTTATGAAGAATTTGAAACAGCTTGTTTTGCCGTGTTACAAATTGGAGATGGCAATATCCGTGGAGGCATGGTACTTCCTGCACGGGAGCACGGACGGAATATGCAACCTTACCTATCTTCTTTCCCTCTTGTCGAAGATGACAGTATCGGAAGTACAGAACACCAAACGGGGATTGGGCTATGCCGTCCATCCCGGACAGGCGGACGGCTCCATGCTGGTACTGGCCAAGGAATGGGGCATCGGGCGCAAAGCGGTGTCCCGCCTGTTGGAGGATTTCTCGGAACGCGGGCTAATCCGTGTTGATTCCAATCCTGTGACTTCCATCATAGACATGGTGTGCGTGAAGTCGTGGATGATAGCAGGGCGGCTCATCGAGAATCCGACATATCGCCAGACAGTCAAGGCATACGAAGGGGTACGGATTTTCCTTTTCAATGGGCAACAATTAGAGACCTTGCGCCGCAGTTCGGCAAGGAAGAAGAAAGAAAAACCGACAGAAGAAACGGCAGAGGGAACTGATGGCTTGCCGTCCATGAGTCTGACCCGTTCCAATCCGATTATAGAAGGTACAGGTACAGCGGAAACCGAAACGGCAACAACAACCGAAAGCGAAGTGAAAGGCACTGCGGAAAATGCCGTCGTAGATGCCGCCGACAACACACCAGTTTTAGAGGAAGACAGTACCTTATCCGGCTTACGGGGATGGAAACAGCCACAGGAATGAAGCGGCAGGAATGGCAAGCGACAGCGTTTTAGAAGGGATATTTTTAGGGCTGGCAAGTTAATGTTTTCGTCCACGAAAACCACGCTAACAATGGCGACCCGGCCACACGGGAAACGGCAAACCCGGATTACAGCCCTAAAAAACAGAACGGTTTAACGGATAAAAGAAAACGGATATGACATATCAGGAGAATAGGAACAAGGGAGGCCGCCCCAAAGCGGTGAAAGGCAAGGCGCGGACAAAGACCATATCCACACGGCTCACGCTTGTCGAGTGGAAAGCGGTCATGAAACGGATTACCGATGCTGGCAAGAAGCCGTCGCACTTTCTGCGCGAACTGTTGCTGCATGGCAAAGTCGTGGCGGCACGGACACAGGAGGACAGGCAGCAGATAAGGATGCTGGAGGGAGGATGCAACAACCTGAACCAACTGGCGAAGATGGCGCACCAGCAGGGCTTTTCTCTTTTGAAAGGCAAAATCATGGACTTGCTGGATGAGTTCAACAAAATCATAGAGAGGATATGATGGGCGACTTGAAAAAACGGGCGAGCTTCGCCAGAGTGGTGAACTACGTGAACAACCCGAAAAAGGCAAGGCTCATCGACAGCAAGGACGTAAGGCTTGATGACAACGCCACCATCGCAAGGAGTATGCAGGGACAGGCAGATGACAAAACGGGACGCAAGCTGAAAAATCCGGTGTACCATATCTCGCTGGACTTCGCACACGAGGACACACCCAAGCTGACAGATGACCTGATGGTCGAAATCGCCCGTGAGTATATGCGGCGCATGGGTATAACGAACACCCAGTACATCGTGTGCCGCCATACCGACAGGGAACACCAGCATCTGCACATCGTGGCCAACAGGGTGGACAATGACGGGAACACCATCAGCGACAGCAACGATAATGTGCGTAATGTAAAAGTATGCAAAGCTCTCACGAGAGAATACGGCCTGCATTTCTCCAAGGGCAAGATGAACGTGAAGCGTGACCGTCTGCGTGGCAAGGACAAGGTGAAATACCAAATCTATGACGCTATTAAGGTAGCTCTGCCCCATTGTAACTGCTGGGCGGATTTGTGCGACAAGTTGGCAAAACAGGGTATCGGGGTGAATTTCAAATACAATAGAAACGAAGGTAAAATCATCGGTGTGTCGTTCACGAAGAATGAAATCTCGTTCAGCGGCTCACGGATAGACCGGAGTATGAGTTTTTATAAATTGAACAGGCTCTTTGGAAACCAAATCGCAGAGGGCATGGAATGGAAGCCCCGTGTGCAAGAACAGCCACAACCGACCCGGCAGGATGTGGGATTCCACAACAATACGGCTGATACTTTTATAAGAGAGCCGTCACCGGCCAAATCGGAAGCGGACGGCAACGGAAGCATCCCTGCTGAACCCGGTTCAAACATCGTTCAAGTGACCATCGGCACACTCATGGAGTTGTGCGTGCAACCCCACCAAGCCAAGGTGTCATCCGGCGGCGGAGGTGGAGGAAACGAAAGCGGCTGGGGTGAGAATGACAACGAAAAGGACAAACATAAACCAAGGAGGAGAAAAAGATGAAGGACAATAAGCAGAACTTAACCGACATTATTGGGGCATTGGCAGTGGACATCGAGGAAATCAAGAAAAAACTGGACGCAAAAGACAGCCCGGACAAGAACGAGACATTGAAAAGGCTGGAAGCGAAGCTGGAGCCTGTTATACGGTTCTTCAATGGCAATGCACCGGAAAATGTCAATGCCATTTTCGGAAGCAAGGAAGCCATCAAAGAGTACAAGCAATCAATAGGTGATGAAGCGGTAGCAAGTCTGCGGTTATACACTGAAGCCAACGAGAAGGATATGCACAAGCATGGAGTTCCCACTATTAAGGAACAACTTAACAAGATACTGGGGTTGCTGACAAGTCATATAGAGAATGATAAGCTGGCTTCGGGAAAAGCACAGCACAGGCAAGGCTTCATATCTGGACTTTGGCAGGCAATCCGCCCGGACAAGGCAATAAGCGCAATAAGGCTGTTGTGGAGTAAAGTTCCCGATGGCTGGCACAAGAACCCTTACGCATGGGCTGGTATCGGTTGTATGCTCGTATTCTTTGCCCTGTTTGCCGTCAGTTGGGTACAATGGCATGAGTACCGGGAAGAAAACAGGCGGTTGAGAACGGTTGCTGACAAACTCCATGTGACTACGTTCATGCTCAACGAACTGCATCCGGGACTGGCTGTGACCGTCGGAGCTTACGGGAAACTGGTGGATGTTGTCGGTGTGGATTCCACGCTGGCCATATTCAACCGGCAGGTCAAGATAGTGAGAGAAGAAGATAATCAATCCAAACGACAAAAATAAAGTGAATGGCATCCATAAAAGTGAAATTTCGTCCTTCCACCGCAAGCGGCAAGGAGGGCAGCATATATTATCAGGTAATCCACGGGCGCATAGTCCGCCAAGTTAAGACGGACTACCGCATATTTGACACGGAATGGGACAAGAGAACTTCCTCTGTGAAAATCCTGTCCGAAATCGGCGAAAACAGGAAACGGTATCTCCGTGAAGTGGCGGAACATATTGACTGGGACACCAGACGGTTGAAAGCCATAGTCGTCCAATGCGACAGGCAGGGAGGAATTTATTCCGCTGACAGCATCGTCGAGAAGTTCAACGGGCAAATGGGCGAACAATCGCTGTTTCGTTTCATGCAGGGCATCATAGGACAGTTGAAGCAGCTTGGCAAAGTCCGCACATCAGAAACCTATACGGCGACATTGGCCAGTTTTATGAAGTTCCGTGAGGGGCAGGACATACTCTTGTACGAGATGGACGGCAACACCATGATGCTTTACGAGGCCTGGCTCAAAGGCAAGGGCATCTGCCCCAACACGGTTTCCTTTTATATGCGCATACTCCGTGCCGTTTACAACCGTGCAGTGGAAAAGGAACTGGCGGAACAGAAGCATCCTTTCAAGCACGTTTACACTGGCATCGGGAAGACGGTAAAACGCGCCATCCCATTGAAGTCTATCAAGCACATTAAGGAACTTGATTTGACTCTGAAACCGCATCTGGATTATGCAAGGGATATGTTCCTCTTCTCTTTTTATACCCGTGGAATGTCATTCATTGATATGGCCTATCTGAAAAAATCGGACTTGAAGAACGGAATAATCACGTACCGGAGAAGAAAGACCGGACAGCAGCTCACCGTCAAATGGGAGAGGTGCATGGAAGACATCATCGCCAAGTACGGCGAGAACACGGCTACCCGTTACATTTTGCCGATAATTACAAACCCATGTTCCGATGAACGGACACAATACCGTAACGCCATCTGCCGCATCAATGTGGCGTTGAAGGAAGTTGCTGGTCTGGCAGGATTGAACATACCGCTGACCATGCACGTTGCCCGGCATTGTTGGGCGAGCGTTGCCAAGAGCAAGAACATCCCTCTTTCCGTCATCAGCGAGGGCATGGGACATGATTCGGAAGAGACCACGCGCATCTATCTCGCATCGCTTGACACAAGCGTGGTGGACAAGGCGAACAGCCTTATCCTGAAAGATTTTTGACCGGATATTTATGGTGAAATGTGTTGAGCGAAAAGACGAATCTCTTGATAAGAGTTATAGTTAATATTGCAAAGGTACGCATAATATTTCAAATACCGTGTTCATTCCTCATTTATAATGATATATGAAAGGCAATTTGTGAGAATTTGTTTTGCAAATTCGTCAGATTTTGCCAGTATAGCACTGATTATTAGAGCCCGTTCCTTTGAAATATATCTCTTATCAAGAGATGAATTTCAAGGAAATACTACATAAATTTCGTACCGAATCATTCACGGAAAGGGAGAAAGGTACAAAGTTTGAGCGACTGATGCGCTCATGGCTATTAACAGACCCACGCTATAATGAGCTTGAATCGGTCTGGCTATGGGAAGATTTTCCGGGGCGAAACGATTTTGGAGGTAATGACACAGGTATCGACCTTGTGGCCAAAACTGAATTGGGTGACTATTGGGCTATCCAGTGTAAATGCTATGCTGAGAATACAATCATAGATAAACCTGCTGTAGATTCATTTCTCGCCACTTCCAGCCGCACGTTCACAAACGAGGTAACATTCCAAACTGCCCGTTTTTCAAATCGTATTTGGATTTCAACCACAAACCATTGGGGAGCTAATGCAGAAGAGGCTATCCGAAACCAGGAACCACCTGTTACGCGCATCGGTATGGCAGACCTTGTTTCATCTCCTGTGGACTGGCAAAAGATAATGGACGGTCTAACCGGCAATTCTGCACTGGTGGAGGGCAAGAAGCCTCGTGAACACCAATTGAATGCCATATCAAAAGCATACGTTCATTATATGTCAGATGGCAACGATAGGGGCAAACTCATTATGGCTTGCGGTACAGGTAAAACCTACACTTCGCTGCTCATTGCGGAACAGTTGTTTGGCAACAAAGGCTTGGTGCTGTTCATGGTTCCGTCCATCGCCTTGTTGGGGCAGTCGCTCAACGCATGGTCGGCAGATGCGAAGAAGCCCATTAAGGCTGTCTGCATCTGTTCCGATTCCAAAGCCTCACGCAAGACCACCAAGGGATCTGATGATACGGATGACAGCGTGGTTGATCTTGCCGTACCTGCATCCACCAATCCACAATCCATTGCATCCCAATTAAAGAAATATCGGAATCATGACGGCTTGGTAGTCGTGTTCTCCACCTACCAATCCATAGATGCCGTTTCTGCTGCGCAGCGAGAGATATTATCCAAGACAAACGGAGAATACGGCGTGTTTGACTTCATCATCTGTGACGAAGCACACCGCACTACCGGCGTAAAAATAGCCGAAAAGGATGAGAGCAACTTTATCAAGATACATTCCAATGAGAATGTACAAGGTCGGAAACGCCTTTATATGACTGCCACGCCGCGTTTGTATGGGGAATCTGCCAAGATAAAGGCATCGGAAAAGGATTGCATTCTCTGCTCGATGGATGATAAAGCCATTTATGGAGAGGAATTTTATCGTGTGAATTTCTCATACGCCGTTCAAAATGGCTTATTGACGGATTACAAGGTGCTTGTCCTTACTGTTAGCGAAGATGATGTACCTGCCAACATAAAACAAGACATCACCAATTCTACCACCGAACTGAATTTTGACGACACATCAAAGCTCATTGGGGTAATAAACGGATTGTCAAAAATGATACATGGCGACGACCATCGCACATGGGATGCCGACCCACGCATGATGCGCCGTGCCGTGGCGTTCTGTTCAGCCATAGGCAACGAGACAAAAGCCGGAACGTCAAAATATGTAGCTTCGGTACTTCCAAGAATATCTGGGAAATACGAAGAAAATCTTGATTCAGAAAGCCTTTCGCATACCGTTTCAGTAAGGACACGGCATATAGATGGTTCTATGAACTCGCAGGAGCGTAATGGAATCCTGCAATGGCTGGCGGAAGAGCCAGACAATGAACGTGAATGTCGTGTTGTAACCAACGTGCGTTGTCTGTCCGAGGGTGTGGATGTGCCGTCTCTCGATGCCGTATTGTTTCTTTCTGCCCGTAATTCGCAGGTGGATGTGGTGCAGTCGGTTGGCCGCGTGATGCGTACATTCCACAAGGGGCAATCCGATGAAAAGAAGTATGGATATATCATCATCCCTATTGTAGTGCCATCTGATATTTCGGCGGAGGAAGCTCTTGACAACAACAAGACATTCGATGTGGTGTGGGCTATCTTGAATGCGCTCCGTTCACACGATGACCGCTTCAATGCGATGGTAAACAAAATAGCCCTCAACAAGCAGAAACCAAACACTCAGACAGGTACACCGTCTGTTACCATAGGCCGACCGGGATTGGGTACAAATGACGGAGAAGCGGAAGCACAACAAATTGAGAATGCAGAAATTGCCCGACAGTTGGAACTTCGTTTCGGGGAGATACAGGACGGTATGTATGCCAAACTGGTAGAAAAGTGCGGTGACCGTCTTTATTGGGAGAATTGGGCAAAAGAGGTTGGTCTTATTGCGCACAAATTTATTGAGCGTATTTCCAAACTTATTCAGTCCGGTGTACACAAAAAGGCTTTCAATGAATATTTAAAGGGGTTACAGCGAGACCTTAATCCATCGGTAGATGCCGCCCAAGCCATTGAAATGCTGGCACAGCACATCATCACCCGACCTGTATTTGATGCTCTGTTTTCAGATTACCAGTTTGTCAATAACAACACCGTGAGCCGTTCTATGCAACGCATGATAGACCTATTGCAAGAACAGGCTTTTGAAAAGGATACCGAGGTACTGGAGAAGTTCTACCAATCGGTAAGGACAAATGTGGGCGGTATTGATAATTTGGAGGGTAAGCAGACAATCATAAAGAACCTTTATGAAAAGTTTTTCAAAGGCGCATTTCCGCTTACAGTGGAGAAATTGGGCATTGTTTATACACCGGTGGAATGTGTGGATTTCATCATCCGTTCAGTGGATGATATTCTCAAAGCAGAGTTCAATACTTCGCTGACGGAGCAAAACGTTCATATTCTTGACCCATTTACAGGTACAGGTACCTTCATTACTCGTTTGTTGCAATCCGGCCTTATCCGTCCTGAGGATATGGAGCGCAAATATCGGAATGAAATCCATTGCAATGAAATTGTGCTGCTGGCCTATTATATTGCTGATGTGAATATCGAATCTGTATTCCATGACATTACCTACAGGGAGACTTACTTACCGTATAGCGGTATCTGTCTGACCGATACGTTCCAATTGGCAGAGAAGAAACATAACGAACTTTTCACGGAATTCTTTCAAGACAATTCCAAACGGGTAAAGAAGCAGATGGCTACACACGTGAGGGTAATTGTCGGAAATCCGCCGTATTCTATCGGTCAGAAATCGGCTAATTACAATGCACAAAATACTGTATATCCGGCTATGGAAAAGAGACTGAGTGAAACTTATACAAAAAGAAGTTTAGCAGGACTCAGTAAATCAACTTACGACAGTTATGTGAAAGCATTTCGGTGGGCTTCTGACCGTATTCCACAAAATGAAGGAGGTATTGTAGCATTCATAAGCAATGGTGCATGGCTTGATGGTATCGGTCAAGATGGTATGCGCAGATGTATAGAGGAAGAATTTACATCTGTTTATGTACTGAATTTGCGTGGAAATCAGCGCACTTCTGGAGAATTATCCCGTAAAGAAGGTGGAAAAATTTTTGGAAGCGGTTCTCGTACTCCTATCGCCATAACTTTCCTTGTCAAAAATCCGGCAAAGAAAGGGCAAAAGGCAGTTATCCATTATCATGACATAGGTGAATACCTCACTCGTGAGCAGAAGCTCAAACTGGTAAAAGATTTCCGTTCCATTTCTTCGCAGAAATTGGAATGGCAGATTATTACGCCTAATGATAAGGCTGATTGGATAAATCAACGTGATGGGGTATTTGATAATCTAATACCACTGTTTGATAAAAAAGGTGTTGGCATTTTTAATCATAATGGACCAGCAGTAGCCACAGGTCGAGATGTTTGGGTTAACAATTTTTCTAATTCGCAATTGGACGACAATATTAATTGCTTGATTAATAATTACAATGCTCAATGCCGCAAATTTCAAACAATTAAATCACAAGAAAAGGCGTTGTCTGTTGAATCATTCATAGATACTGATACAACTAAAGTAAGTTGGACTCGTTCATTAAGAAATTTCTTGTCGCGTGGAACTTTACTAAAGTTTGAAAGAGAAAGACTTATGGAATGTTCGTATAGGCCATTCTGTGTGACAAACTTATATTATTCTCCAAGCCTGATAGAAAGCCCAGGACAATGTAAGGATTTGTTCCCACTGAATACAGATAAGATTATCTTATGCGTAAATGGAAAAGGTTCTAATAAAGATGCTTCAACTATAGTTACCCATTATATTCCTGATTATCAATTGCAATTTAATTGCCAGTTCTACCCATTATATTGGTATGAGGAAAACAAGAATCCCCAAGCTACACTTTTTGATGATGCGGAAACAGACAAATATATTCGCCGGGACGGAATAACCGACTGGATTCTGAAAGAAGTCCGTAGCCGTTTCGGAGGTTCAAAAGCCATTACCAAAGAACACATATTCTACTATGTGTATGGTTTGCTTCATTCTAAGCAATACCGTGAACGATTTGCCGATGATTTGAAGAAGTCATTGCCACGCATCCCCATTGTGGATAGTGTACAGGACTTTATGTCCTTTTATAAAGCAGGCAAAGAACTTGCCGACCTGCACCTGAACTATGAACAAAGCATAAACGAGCAGGCTGTTGGGCAAGATGGAGATTATCTGTTTTTCGCTGCAATGCCAATGATTGCCCATCGTGCTTGTGCTGTCAGAGTAAATGGCGATATGGACATTTGGCAAAACAACTGGACGAACGAAACCTACCAATACTTTGCCGTTGATAAAATGAGGTTTGCCAAAATTCGTGACGAAAATGGAAAGCTCGTTGCTGATAAGGCACGCATCATCTATAATGACCATATTACCATTGAGAACATTCCGCTCAAAGCATACGAATATGTCGTTAATGGTAAATCCGCTATCGAGTGGATAATGGAACGCTATGCCATCACAATTGATAAAGCGTCCCAAATCAAAAATGATCCAAACGACTGGTCGCGAGAACACGAACAACCCCGTTATATCCTCGACCTGCTTCTGTCGGTGGTTATGCTCTCTTGTCAAACAGTAGATATAGTAAGCACTTTGCCAATATTAAGACTGTAGTTTTATCGTTTTGTAAGCTTAGGAGTTCTTGAATCTGGTTTCTTTGTTGGAGTATTGATTTTCACAATAAGGGGCATTGGAAAATCAACTCCAACAATTAAAGCTTCACCTTCTCCCAAAATAGGAAGGAAAGAAAGAATATTTCTATTTGCTGCAGATGCGGCACTTTCAACTGCTTTTTTATCTTGCTCATTAATTAACCTATGAACCAGAAATGTTCCCATTTGACTTAATGTCCCTAATGGTATATCACGAGGCATTTGGGTAGCAATACATAAGAACAAACCGTATTTACGGGCTTCTTTTGATAGGCATATCTTCTACCCTTTCTATCTATGTTCTGAAATGAGATATAGTTATGTGTAAGCTCACGAAATCTGTCGTACCTTTACTTTTAAATATCTTCATCAATTTTTGCATTAATAGCCTCTAGATATGCATTAATATCTATTGCGGGTACAGTACCAATGGACTTCAAATAGCTCACAAGCTGAAGGAAAAATGTGAAGAGAGACACATTCTTATTGCTAAACTCAATCTCGTTTACTTCGCGACTCTCATACACTTTTTCTATATACTTACGATTATCCTTGATTGGGTCTATATATTCAGGTACAGTCTCTTTATAATCAATATAAAAACTACCAGCATCACAGAAGCATCCCAAATCCAAAGTCTGTAAGCCCTTCAGTTTTTCTAACTGCTTTATTACCGTATCATTTCCACGGTACGAACTCGTTGTAGTTAAAATACCACCTATTATCTTAGTCAATGCTCTGGCAGGCGTAGTTTTTCCTGAGGAGACCATACTAATACTTGTTCTTTTCAGTTTACGCACGCTCTCAACTTTCTTGGCTGCATATTCTATATGTCCTTCCACATCCTGTTTTACCTCAAACACGGCATACACGCTTTCTGCCGGTATATACATAAAACCATCCTGCTTGAATATGAAGGGTGTGTAAATCGCGTCATAAATGACTACGTCCATCTGTTCGCTAACATTGCCCGTCGAATCTATCACAATAGCCTTATCCACCTTATACCTGTCAGGAAGGTATGTGCGTAGAAACTCTATCCAATGTTGCTCCGTAGCATCACCTTTGCTGCCGGGATGTTCAATAAATTCCCTGTTTACATTCAGGCTAGCCAACATTTGGTTCTGCAAGCCATGAAATAAATCCTTTAAATCTATCATTTTATTGTATTCCAACAATTGATTATTCATATAACAATAAAACTTATGAGCACTAAGTCCATTACTTCTAACACTGACTATCAGTAGTAACGGATTCTCAATGGCCACTTCCTTCTCAATATCTATCATAGCCGCCAAATCTGTACTGCTATATTGTGTGGAACCATTTGGATGACTATGCCATTCGCCCACATATTGCAACCCCTCCTTGGCTAATTGTTCCCATACATTTTCCAAACCCTTGGTAATGCGCATAAACTTTGTCCTGCCAGTCAATTTTTCCACAGGCACCACAACTTTTTCTATATACACTGTATGTTTATCTTTAGAATATCGTCCAGCGAGCATCCCTCCGTTCTCATTGGGGTATTCGCCCTCAGCTTGCAACTTTATTTGGTTGAATACTAAGGTTGGTATCTCTATATACAAATCATTACTTGACAAATAATACTTCATAACTTGTTTATCTTTAAATTCAAGTCGTCTTCTGTTATATAAAAATCACTTAATGGTTCCTGCTTGCTCAACATTTTGATAATATGTTTCACGGCGACTTGCACTTTGCATTCTATGTCATTATACGAAGCCTTAAAGGTTGGATTCCAACAACCCGTAGGATTGTACATGTCGGTTTCCACATCGTGTTTAAATAAGCCATAAACCAACAAAACAGTCTCTGTTACATTAGGAGAAAAGGCACATATCAAATCTTGTGCGTGATTGGTTATTGAGAGATTAACCAATTGGGCTTTCGTCCCAATAGAATCCATTACCCGCATCAGTTGATTATCCGTTGTACAATCAAATATCACATCAAACTCGTCAAAGAATTCTGCAAGAGCACTTTTGTCCTCATGCCCTGCCGCATATGTTTTTATCACTAAGTCAGCAATAGATTTCAAACTGGTACATTCAACATGAGGCGAAATCTGCGTCAGTAAACTCGTTATATCCAAGGTTTTCTCAATTATACCTGTATAAAAAGGATATGCAGACCGGCAAACATTACCAGGTTCCTTATTGTCTATGTCATATAGAGTCAGGTTTTTCGCACCACATCTTGTTAGAGTTTCTGCCAAAATACTTCCTATAGCCCCGACACCCATAATCAGCATTTTCTTATTTGCCAGTTCTTTGGGCATAGCTCCACGCCCAAAGAAATACTTATAGGAAATATCCACAGTTTCTGCCCATTGGATTTGCCCTTGTCTAAAATCAGTTAGCCAAAGCCTATTCTTACCAGTGCCCATCCGCACAGGTTCTATCGGCAGATCATCCATGAAGAGAATCATTGCCTGCCAGTGAACGCCACCTTCGGGAATTCTATATCCACAAAACAACGGGAAGAAATCATACTTGTCTCTATGCGATACCACAAAACTATGGATATAGTTTTTCTGACTCTGCGAGAATAGTCCCCTGATAGAATTGTAATTCTCAACAATAAACTTGTTGTATACCGATGGAATGTTGTTCAGCAGACAATATACTCCCTTAAACGACCTTAATTCTTGGTAGGACTTACTAATCCTACAGAACATTTCCGTCTTCTTTACCTGTACGCACGACACAAACTTTTGTACCACATAGTTGATAACTGGCGTGTCTTTTTTACGACCTGTTGGTAATGGCGTATAGTGTACTATTCCGTAGTCTCCTTCAGTAAAATCCTCTTGAGTCTCTGCGAAACAGAAAGTATAATACTGCCCGCGAATCGTATGATGATTCACTACCAAATGCTCGTAGTGAGCATCCTTTTCTCCCCTTACATAGTATTCCTCAACCCATTCCTTCAACTGTTTCAAGTCGTTTACAAACTGACTCTCTGCATTATCATATTCCGCAGGGTGCATGCAAAGATTGCCGCCCTGCATAATGTGTGGATAATCCAGCAGATTTTTATTTTGAAAATGGATAGGTTCCATGCCCATAGTTTTGAACGGATAAGTAGGACTAATCTCTACATACCATTCCAAGTCAGCATGTTCTTGATCTGTAACCACGGCAATACGACCTTTTAAGGAGCCTGCTTCATCAATGATAAAATCTTCAATAAGACTAACGCCGTGAATGAGACCTATCAATTCTTTTATTTTATCTACAGTCATCATATTTTACTATCCGAACCGTTTTGTACTTGTAGGATAAGCAGCACCTGTATCTTTCTCTTTATATCCGCAATATTTTTCGTTTACCTTGAAGTAGTAGGGCAAATATAAATCAGGATTACTGTCTATGTTGTTGAGCATGCTTTCCATATCAGATTTAAACGATTGTCTATCGTAGTCCTGCATAGTCCCCACGACATCGTTGTTCGTGTTACCTGGGTCAAAAAGGTGGAAACTACTTTCCGCGATGTGGTCACGTAGATACTCCATCGTGTATTTTAATCTTGGCCAAAGACCCATGTCACCATTATAACCATCTAAGGCTCTAATTACGGCCAGTTCAATAACGAAAGACTTATATTTCTTATCTTTTTGCTTTTTCCATATTTTAAGCAGACGAATAATTTGACGCTCACTCGACTTACCTTCGATATGCGAAATCTGCTTCTGGATATTCGTTTTCTGGCTTGATCCCTTTTTGAATCCCCAATGGTCTTCATTAAAACATAGGTTCAAATCATGCGAATCAAGATAGTTATCATCGCTTAGTTCTCTACCAGGCACCACATCAAGTTCAACCGGCTTTTCATCTCCCTCTTCAATAGGAAAACTTACACCGATTGAAACCTTTTGTCTGCGAATAGTCACACCAGTATTCTTATATTCCTCTGCAAGGAAATCGTGTACGCTATCAAACATCTCCTGTAATGTTCCGAAAGCATTACGCTTGAACGGCTCCACCAAATCAAGGTCAAACTTTACATTGGTAGCGGTATGCTTAGCAAAACTGCCAGATTCAAACGATGGATACTTATCGCTACCATAGTGGTTGTGCATCTTAGCTTTAATCTCTTCTCTACGTTTTTTTACTTTATTCACGAAATCCTGGACGTGACACATTTTGTGTGTATCTAACACTTCTCTTAAATGTTTGTTATTGTCAAAACTCATATTTTCGATAAATGTATATATTATAAATTAATTAATAACTCTATCACCTTATGTACCTCCGAATATGCTTTCAAGTCCTCCGGCGATTCTTTACAGAGTTGGCACAACTTTTCTGAATTTATCATCGCCCGTTCCAAATCACCATTCTCTGTCAGATATTTATAGAGATTGGTGCGTATGAAATATCGTTTTGTATTTTCATACCCTGGCATATATTTCTGCAATTCGGGAAGCAGTTGTTCGTAACTCTCATATCTCCGACAAACTACATTAGGCAAGAAGTGGAGCAGAAACCAAAACTCCGTGCAAGGATTCGTTTCTACAAACATCACCTTTCCGGCATATTTCTTTTTGCTATACTCTTTCTTTGCTCGCAGGTACAGCTGCATTTCAGATGGGAACTGAAATAGTCTGTCCATATCAAACAGGCATACAATATAATCATATTGCTTGTTCAAATAAGATTCTACCAGTTTCAGTATATGATTGATGTCGCTGTGCTGCGGAAAATCCGGAGCAACCTTAAAGGGATAGCGACACGCAATCCTCAGAGAATCGAAATAGAACCATTCCGTTTCTCCCTCGCCTATGATGGCGATACTTTTTGTTACTGTCCGCCCCATATCATTAGTCGTTTAGGTTGATATACTGACTACCCAAGAACGGCAACTTTACCAATTTTCCCTGCTTGTAAGCATTGTATGGGGAAAGATTCTTATGCAGTCCCAAAGAAGACAGGCGTACTATTTTAGTTTCGCCAAGTTCGTCTTTGTCGGTGAACCATATCGTATCACGGCGAATGAAATCCTCGTTGAGAAGATTGATGTCGTGTGTGGTCAGGAGCATTTGGGATGTTCCGTTACTGTTTACCAGAAAGACTTTCAGGAAATAAGCCAACAGTTCATAATGAATACTTGTCTCCACTTCATCAATGGGTACAAACCGATTGGTCTTTAACAGGAAATTCAGTATCACCGCCATTCCCAAAAACCTCATGGTGCCATTGGATTCGTATTCTTCCGATAAATCATATACCTTATCGCCAGCTTTATGCTTGAAGGTCAGTTCCGTATTTGTAATTTTGCCCTTTCTAAGCATTTCTGCCTTTGCATCTTTATCAATAGGGGCATTCTGAATCAGTTGTTCCAATTCTGGGGTAATCAACTCTTCCTCTTCGTGTAATACCACATCTTCTATATTGAAATCGGACGCTTTCAAGAAATTTAAAATGAATTTCTTCAAATCTCCTGCCTCGTCTTTATCCAATCGTGATTTGACATATCCCGAAAGCAGCATACCGGGAGCCAGTACATCTTTTACCTGCTTGGCAAAATAATCGTATACATCATTCAGCCTTGTCCGTTCCACGTTGCTTTTGCCAAATGCGGCAAGCACACTGCAATTATTGATAGTGTTGCCGGAAATCACATCTTGGCTTTTCTTTGTCATTCTCAGATTTACGCCAAAGTCGATAGTCGAGGAATCTGTCGCAGTATCATAACTTCGGTTATACAGCTTGGTCGGGCGAATGGAATCATAAACAATCAATGTCTCGGAATAGATATGCTTTGCATCCAATTCAAAACTGAGGATGTACTTCGACTGATTTATATAGAACACCATTGACATCTTTGTCTTTTCGTTTCTTGAAGTGTCATCCAACATGAAAGGAACAACCCCGGTTTTCTCAGTCCTGTCTTTAGGCATTCTCAAAACCAGCATCTTGAAAAATTCAATGGCATTTAATATATTCGTTTTACCGGAAGCGTTGGCACCATAGAT
>OMYR01000042.1 GCA_900315335.1 uncultured Bacteroidales bacterium | reverse complement strand
TTGCGAGAAATTTCCGGTACGCCCCATCTTGCAACGTTTTCCTCTTGCAACCCTACAAACCTCTATCGGCTTGGAGTCAACAAAGAATTGTTCCTCTCCGCCATCCATTTCCATGTATCTCATCTTTCGGCACATTATTTTTACGTTGTTTTTGCAAATGCAAAGTTACGGATTTTAGAGCAAATCACAACTTCTTTTTTGTTCCGCTACAGGACTTGAACGTTGTTTTTGCAAATGCAAAGTTACGGATTTTAGAGCAAATCACAACTTTTTGTCATTACATATACTCCGAGGCTTAGTTGTTTTTGCAAATGCAAAGTTACGGATTTTAGAGCAAATCACAACTTCTTTTCTTTGTTCTTTTTATGTTTTTTTGTTGTTTTTGCAAATGCAAAGTTACGGATTTTAGAGCAAATCACAACGAAATTTCCGCAGATTGGCTTTTAACAGGGTTGTTTTTGCAAATGCAAAGTTACGGATTTTAGAGCAAATCACAACTAATTTCTGTTCCTTCGTTTATGTTGTCAAGTTGTTTTTGCAAATGCAAAGTTACGGATTTTAGAGCAAATCACAACGATGAGTTCTCTTTTCATTTTCACTACGATGTTGTTTTTGCAAATGCAAAGTTACGGATTTTAGAGCAAATCACAACAACAAAAGGTTAATGCGAAAGAATTCAATGTTGTTTTTGCAAATGCAAAGTTACGGATTTTAGAGCAAATCACAACATCAGCCATTCGCGACTGTTACTTATAGGAGTTGTTTTTGCAAATGCAAAGTTACGGATTTTAGAGCAAATCACAACTCTTTCATTCCAATTACATTCTATTAATTTGTTGTTTTTGCAAATGCAAAGTTACGGATTTTAGAGCAAATCACAACAATATCGTGTAATAGTATTTCCTTTGAAAGGTTGTTTTTGCAAATGCAAAGTTACGGATTTTAGAGCAAATCACAACAGGATTATAATAATTATAAACCTGATAATGGGTGTCGCCCGTAAGGATTTTACGGGTAAGGCGTGCGGGGTGGTGTTCTTTGTTGGAGCGATAAGCGGCAGTTCCCGGTTTTCGGCGTTGTACTTCTTTCCAGCGGCGACCACCTAACCCCTCACGCTGAAAGTTCTCTTCGGCGTGCTTAATGGCTATCGCACCCGCAAGACGTGGGGCGGTGTTTTCCAAAAAGTCCTGTGCTTCTTTGGACTGATTTGCAAACTGCTTACAGAAATTATTTAATGTGATGCTCATAGTTATTGCCCTCCTAATCTTTTCAATTCAATTTCAATACATTGTATTGCTTTTTTCAAGTCTTCAATTTCCGTATCTTTGTTTTTCTTTCCTGCACGCCACAGGTATTTAATGGCGTTACCTCTGAACATCGGGAAATATGCCACGATATCCTCGCATCTTATACCGTTAGGCAATTGGTAATAGTCGGGGGTAAGAGCGTCTATCGTTTTTTTCTCTGCTATTGCATTCTTTTCAAGTTCTTTTTTTAGACACAGCACGTACCATCTTGTTTTATATTTTTCTATTTCTTGCTTTGAATTTAATTTGAACTGACATGTCCCATAAGAATATCTTTTTATACTTTTAATTTCTCCATTCTTGCGATAATTTATTACATATCCGTTTAACATATTATCAGTATATTCTAATGTTTTTTTGATTTGCCCTCCCTCAAAAGCATAGTAGAGAGTTTCTTTGCCTTGTTTTCTACCGTATTCATCTACACAGTATTTTCTTTTTAGTTCTCCGTGAGAAAAATACTCTTTTTCTTCTATTAAATTTTCCATATCTTATTTTATTTTTTTATTATTTTTCATTAAAAAATATTGGTGATTAAAAAAAATGTTATAATTTTGCAACCGTGAAAGCGATATAAATCTGATGATGTGTATCTACGTTAAGGGTTTATATCGCCTTTATATTTTTAGGCAAGTTGCTTGATATTGAATACAAGTACATTTTACCACCATTCTCTTTCAAATTATCTTTGTAATGCCCTAAATGAAGATAACATTTTTTACCATTAGGTAGTGCAATTTCAAAGTAATAGAAGTAATCTGTATTTTCTTTTAATTTCACGGTGTCTTTTTTTGTATTATGAGTTATGTCGCTTTTCTTTTTGCCTATATATTTAGCGGTTTTAATATACTTATCGATATTCGGTAATATTACACTTTTAAGCCAAAAATCAATTTTATTCAACATATCACCAGAGCAATGTTTTATACCTTTGGAGGTAAAAATAACATCTTTTGACACTTCTTTGTTTTCCTCTTTAATTGTACATTGTGCAGTCGTATCGAGCAGAGATTTTTTTGCTGTTTTTTCGGTTATCTTGGCAAAAGAGAGTTGGCAGTTTTTTTCTACTTGTGCTTTATTTCTAACTCTGAAATACGTAGCATCGGAAGAGAAGATTTCGCCTGATTTGGCGGGGTTGAGTTTAAGTCCTTGTTGTGCGGTGCTTTTGAATTGGGGGTTATCGGTTACGGGTTCGAAAGTTTCCTGCCAATCGCATTTACAGTTCCACAGGGAGCCGGGTTGGTTGTCGTCCCAGAAAGGGTCGTTTTTCGCCCAGACGCGGTTATAGAAAGGTATGTGAGCCTCACGAGGTTTTGCGGAGCGTGAGGGAACCCAGCGGATATTGGGTAAGGCTTTAATGTTTTCGGGTTTCATAAAGTTTTCCCACTGTTTGGCGGTACGGGAGCGAGCGACACAGGTGTTGTATTCGGTTGCCTGATAGCGGTTGTAAGTGTTAAGAATGGCTTTGGCGACGGTCTTGTATTCGCTATCTTTTGCATAACGGTTGCGAGTTTCGTTAAGCAAAGAAGTAACCTTTTGGGCTTTGTAAGCGGAGAAACGAGCCACGGAGGATTGAAGCCTTGCGGAAAGGTCGGAGGGCGAAGAGAACACCCCGTTAATGCCTTTAACGAAATTGTCGTAATAGCCTGAGAAGAGTGTTTGCGGGGTTTTGCTTTTGCCGTCGATAGAAGAGATTATCTCGTCATAGGCTTGCTTGGAGGCAAGAGTGTAAGGCACGGAAGCAAACAAAGACAATACCTCACTCAATGATAAGTCGCTATGAGCGAAGTACAGCAAATCGGTTGCAGTTATATGTATGGGGCTTTTGTTGCCCCTCAGACGAAAAAATCCACATCAGGCAGAGCGTTGTTCTGCTTTTGGTTGTTGTTATCGTCTTTGGAGTTGTCTTGTTGTTGTGCTTGTTGCAGTGCTTGTTTTTCTTGTTTTTTCTCTTCTTTGAGTTCTTCGTAGTTGTCGGGCTTAGGGATGTCGAATTCTTCGTAGAGGTAATCGTCGGCGATAGGTATCATGGACGACAGCCCCGAAAGAACGAAGTATTTTGTTTGGAGTTGTTGCCAGTCTTTTTCGGGCGAAGCGAAGAAGATGCTACCGCCTTTAAGGTTAAACCCAAAGCGGGAAAGAACGGAGCGGAACTGTGAGTTAAGTACCGAGAGAATAAACTGTTTATCGGCGGTGTGTTTCTGTTCTTCGACTTGCATATGAACAGAGCCAAGAGCCTGTGTTCCGGTGCTACCCTGTTCTGTTGTCAGGGTGTTTCCGAGAATACATTTGGAGATAGAGGCATCGCAGAAGGCTATAAGTTCAGCGAAGGGGGAGTTGCCTGCATTGGAAGCGGGGTGCAGTGTGAGTTCGCTGCCTTTGGGGTGCAGGAGGAAAGCGGCAGCACCCCATTCACGCAAGAGGTTCTCCATTTTGATACGTGTAGCTTCGTCGTATTCGTCGTAGGTCATCTCACGGAAGGGCATACCGAACATCTCGGCGAACTGCGCCCAGTCGCCGAAGCCACCGCGTTTGTATATGACGTATTGAGCGGCTTTGAACAGCAGTCCTTTGTCGTAAGGGTTACCCATATAGAGCATATAGTCTGAGAACGGCGGCTGCTTGTAGAGAATATCTTTGGTTGCTTGGTTCTGTTCTACGGATACGCACTCGAACCCTCGTTCGGGATGGACGTGTTTTCTGTTGATGACGTCGTAGATGATATGATAGTTTTCTTCGCTGTCGCTGTATGTTATATCCTGAATTTGAATGAGGGTGTAACCGTATGCGACTGTCGAGTGAATATCCTTGATAAGGTTGGACATATCGGGACAGGAGAGCAGGCGGTTGATGTCGTCGTCTTGTTTGCCGTCACGTGAGAAGATGAGCGGTGTTGAGTTAATGGCATCGACACGCTTAGACCAGGTGGCTTCTATCTGTCCGTCGAGGGTGATGTCGTCTATAAGGTCGTAGAGAAGCGTACGGTTAGGGTTTTGAAGCGAAAGAAAGTTATTCAATGCTCTTTTCCACACTGAAATGTCCGAAGATTGATGATATACGGGTGCAAGGGTTATGTTAAGCGGTTGCACCTTGGTTGTATTATTGGTTTTATGTTGTTGTATTGTTGCTGCCATAATGTTTTGAATGGTTTTTGAAAAGTGATTAAACATAACTATCACGGCGGGTGTTAGTGCCGTAAAGTATCTGATAAGTGCCTCCGATGTCTTTTTTGTCGTCGGGAAGCGGGGCAAGGTCGGGGATAAACGCTTTTTGGTTTTGGACACGGGTAAGGAAAGCGATGGCGTCCTCGTATTTAAGGCGTTTAGTCTCGTTCATCATAGAGGGCGAAGCGATGGAATAAATGTTATATATCGCAATATCCCGTATGATTTTAACGAGGAACGGGCAACGGTCGTCCGCAGGTGTTTTGTTGTATTCCTTATCGATGTCGTAGAGGCGGAAGATATAGGCTTTAACTTCTCCCATAGCGTCAAGGATAGCACGCAGTGCGTTGTCTTTTTCACGTTGCAAGACGGTGAGGGTCTCGCCCCATGCACCGTTAAGCAGGTCTTCATACATAAAATACATAATGTCCCCTCCTATTCTATTACTGTTAAAGAATACTTGCGTAAGTAGTAGTCTTGATGCATACGTCTGTGAAGCACTCCGACAGATACAAGGTAATCGACCTGAATACGGGTAAGTACTCGCAGTTTTCCGTGAATTTGCAGTATGTAATACTTTTTGCCAGTCTGAGAGTTCAGACGTTTTGCTGTCTTTACTGCACTGCGAACACGCAGGTAGTTGTATGTTCTTTTGATGATTTCCAACATTGTTTTATTTGTTTTTTTATTGTTTTATATTCGTTTTTTATTTTCTTGTCTTCGTCCAATTTTTATTGCACTGTCTTGCAAAGAGTGTAGTTTTTGTTTGACTATCCACACACCACCCTCGACGCAGTCGGGTAAGTCGGCAGGAGCTTTCATGGAGGGAGCAACAAGGAGGAACTGTTCTTTTGCACGTTGGAAGTGTTCGTTATCCTGTTTGTCGGCATTGAACACCAACTTACCGCTTGCGTTAAGGGGTTGCAGGTTACCTTCGATACGCTGGAACTTGTCGGGCTTTTTGCGTGTATCACCGACAAGGGAGATAATGCCGCGAGTTTTACCCAGTTCGTTGAACAGCGGGGCAATGACCTGTTCGAAGAACGGGTCTTGCAGGGAGTTGTTCTCAATATAGTTATAGACCTGCACCTGTTGAGGAACACCCTCGCAGAGGTCGTAGAACCAAGAGACGAACTCTTTATTGCCGACGTGGGCAACACGCAGGTCGATAATGTAGAATTTGCCGTCAAGAAAGCCTATCTGACAAATTGCTTTGGTGGAAGAGTTCTTGGTGGCTTTGTTGGTAGTTCCGGGGTCGGCATAATTGACAAGGAACTTGAAACGTTTCAAAGGCGGTATTTTTTCAAAATAAAGTTCCTTGAAGACTTCGCCCTCGGCAAGAGGGTTGTTGAAATACTCTTGCTGAGCGGAGCGGGAAGAAATCTTGCTTAAAACTCTGTCGATATGTTCTTCGGAGTTTTTCGCCCAAGAGGAATTGCCGTTACGGTCTCTGATATTGACGATGTCCCAGTTGTCGGCGACAGCACCGGCACGGGTGATGCAGCAGTCTTTGGCAATGATGTTACCGCAGAAGATAACCGTTAAAGGTTTATTTATGGAACGGGTGGCGTACAAAGCCTGTTCGAACCAGTTCCATTTCTTTTTAATGGTTTCGGGGTTGCGGCAGTCTTCGTCGGTGTCGAAGTCGTCGCAGATGATAATATCGGGGCGGACGTTTTCGTTACGAGAGCCACGTGGCGACTGCCCTGCACCCAAAGCACGGAAAGAGACGCCGTTTTTGGTGATAAACTCTCCGCTCTCCCAATGCCCCAGAGAGGCTTGTTCGCCGTAATATTGTATTATACGGGAGTTGCTGTCAAGGTTAGCACGAAACGGTTCTAAAAGACGTATGGCGTTGTCCAACGAATTACTTGCCAGTAGCACGTTACGTTTTTTGCCTGTAAGGGTTAAAAACAGCACGGCAAACATCGTAAGAGTGGATTTTGCAAGCTCACGAGACCACGACAAGACCTCGTAATACTCCATATTGGAGGTTATGCGTTTTAAGAACTTTTTGTGAAAGGGTGCAAAATCGGATGTGGCGTATGCGGGGAAGAAATACTTACACCACGCAATAACGTCTTTTTCCAACGCTTTGCGGTTGGCGGACAACTCGCCAAAAGAAAGGTTATCTGTTGGCGAGAAGTTTTTAAGGTTCTTACGGTACTGCTCCCAGTATTGTATTTGTTTTTTGTCTTGTATCTTCATATTTACATCTTACTTTTTATATAAGCGTCGCAAAAGTCTGAGATTTCCAAAGCCTTTTCGGGTGCTTGTGAGCGGACGAAGTCAAGGAAAGCGGTGAAAACGGAGATAGTCTCGGAAAGAGATGTATCGTTTTCAAGTTTTTGGATAGCGTTAAGTAACTGCGTCATAATATCGGCTTCGGGTTTGGAGGGGATACGTTTGCCCTCTTCACGGTTCTGAATGGTACGGTTGAGTTCGGAGAGTTGGTCGTGGTAGTTTTTGAGTATCTCCTGGCGTGTCTGCGTTATGCTCTTGCGTTCATCACGCCACAAGCCGTCCTTAGCCCACTTGGAGAGGGTTTGGGGTGAGATGCCCACCTTTGCGGAAATCTCCACCTGAGAGAAGCCCATTTTGAAATAGTCGTGGGCTATTGCTTTTTTATTTTCAAGTTCTTTTTTTGTTGCCATTATCTACCTTTTTTTTGCTTTGCAAAATTAATGCGTTAAAGCACGTAAAAAAGGTGGCGGTACTATACTATAAGCAAGATTTACAAAGGTTTAAGCAAAGGGAGGTAGGGAAGCATAGAGGCGAAAATAATCGAAAAAGTCGCTGTAATTTTGCCAAACAAAGTGCGACCCCGCACGGGGAATTATGGCAAAGCCCTTAGGGTTATTAAATTAATAGAAAAACAATAAAAGATAATAAAAAGGAAAATGGAAGTAGTGATAAGTACAAGTAAGGTGAATAGTTATGGCAGCAGGGTGATGACGGCGGGGATAGAAACAGAGCAATACAAGAGAAATCCGATAGTGCTGTGGATGCACTCCCGTCCGTATGGAATGAGTGAGAGTGAGCCGTTGCCGATAGGTAAGATGACGAATTTAAGAGTGGTAGAAGACAGATTAATAGGCACGATAGAGTTTGACGACAAGGACGAATTTGCGAAGAAGATAAAAAGCAAGTACGAGAGCGGAATATTGAATATGGTGTCTGCGGGCTTGGAGGTTGTGGAGTTGTCGGACGACCCGAACTTGATATTGCCTGGACAAAGGCGAATGACTATCAAGAGAAGCAAGTTGCGAGAAGTGAGTTGCGTGGATATAGGGGCAAACGATGACAGTCTGCGACTGTATTACGGCGACAAGATGAACGAGAATGCGGAGGGCATAGACAGTATAGTGCCGTTGTTAAGTGATTATAAAAACAATAAAAAAGATAAAGAGATGAATGAAGTAGCAAAACAATTGAACCTTGCGGACAAAGCGAGTGAGCGTGAAGTGATAGATGCTATCGTGAAGTTGCAAGAAGAGAACAAGAAACTTAAACAAGAAAGAGAACAGGAAAGAGAGAGACGCATCAATGCGATGCTTGATATGGCGATAAATGAGAAACGCCTATCCAAGGAGCAGAGAGAGACCTTTGCGTTGATAGGCAAGACCAACGGCGAAGAGGTTTTGAAAAACGCATTAAAGGAGTTGAAACCTGCGGCAGAGTTGCCGAAGATAAACGATTTGTTGAAAAAAGAGAAGAAAGAAGAAATCGAACTATCTGCCGAGATGTGGGACAAGATGGACAGAGAGGGGACACTGCTATCTTTGAAACAAAGCGACAGAGAGACATACGACAAGTTGTTTGCGGTAAAATTCGGAAAATAAAAAAGAGAGAAAAAACATAAAGAAAGGAAAAAAGAGAAATGAAAGCATTGAAATTAGTATTAAGTACAATGATAGCGGGGATATTCTCCGTTATGGCAGGTGCGGTGTTTGGCACGGGCGTAGGCGTTGTAGCCTTTTTGGGGTCGCTGTTTGCGGGCGATATAACCAAGGCGATGAGTTTTAATATGGCGGTAACGCCTGAGATATGGACAAAGGACATAGAGGGGAACTTGTTTAAGGATAACGAGTTTTTATTGAAATCGATTGACGAGAGCCAGTATGTTGTGGGAGGAACGGTAGTACATATCCCGCAGGCGGGAAGTCCGAGCGGAGCGAAGAGAAACCGTACAACATTACCTGCATCGATAAGCCAGAGAGTAGATACCGATGTTACCTATCCGTTGGACGAGATAACGACCGACCCGCGACTT
This sequence comes from uncultured Bacteroidales bacterium, assembly GCA_900315335.1. Classification (GTDB taxonomy): domain Bacteria; phylum Bacteroidota; class Bacteroidia; order Bacteroidales; family P3; genus Scybalousia_A. The sequence continues at coordinate 32,818 of OMYR01000042.1, read as the reverse complement.
ATCACCAACGCCGAGACGGTGGAACTGTCGTACGACAAGCGTGCGAGCGTGTTAATGGAAGACCAAAGATATATCAACGAGTTGGTAGCCGATGCGATGTTAAGCAATTGGAAGCCTAAGTTTTTCATTAAGGCGAGCGGCGAAGCCAAAGCGGAAAACCTTATCTACGGCACGGGAACAAGAACGGGCGTAAAATACGCCGACTTTGTGAAAGCCAAGACAATCTTCAACAAATGGAATATGCCGAAGCAGGGACGTTATGTGATATTGAACAGTGAGATGTACCGTTCATTGTGCGACGATGTCAAATCGTTGGCGAGCGAGCATATCACGGCGGTATATGACCCTGTAACGGGACAGTTAAGGAAGTTGGAAGGCTTTGAGATATTCGAGAGAAGCACGGTGTTGTTGGCAAGTGCTGTAAGCGGCTTTACTGCTGTGAAAAACACCCAGTACCTTGAAGACGGCGAGACAAGTTCGCTTTACGGCTTGGAAGACTATCTTGACATAGAGAGCGGCGAGAAAGACGCTGCGGACACTGCTTGCGGAGTGGGATTGTTCTGGTGCGATATAGCGGTATCAAGAGCGGTAGGCGAAACGAAGATGTTTGACGATACGGGCAACCCTGCATATTACGGAGATATTTACTCGTTCCTGGTACGCTGCGGCGGAAGAGCGAGAAGAGAAGACGGCAAGGGAGTATTGGGTATATTGCAGGATATAGGAGCATAGAGCAATGGCAAAGAGCAAGGCGAAGAAACAGGCGGTGGAACAGAAAACCAATAGTCCGATAAGGCAGAAGACGGGGGAAGTGAAAACCTCCCCTGCCCCGAAGCCTAAGCGGTGGCAGTGTTCCAACGGTGCTATCTATTCCAACAGGCAGGCAGCCGAAGAGTACCAAAGAAACATAAATCCGAGACAAGAGATAAAGGAAGTATAAACGATGAACGGGGAGATAATACGCATAATATTCGAGGTAATACTCGGCGGCGGGTGGATAGTATCGCTTTTCACTTTGCGTTCGACACGCAAGAAGAGTCGTGCGGAGGCATTGCAGGCGGAGATGGAATTAGGCAAGAACTATGTCGAAGAATTTACGGAGAATATCGTCAATCCCCTAAAAGAGAAAGTAAAGGATTTGGAGAATGCGACAAACGGGCTTAAAAGAGAGATGGCGAGATTACGCAAAGCAATCAACAAGACGAATAGCTGTCAGTGGGTTGATAGTTGCCCTGTTGTTCGGGAGTTGCAAGACACCTCGAACTCAGACACAGCAGCAACACCAAACGAGCAGGCAGGATTATTCGACAATATTACGTGATAGCGTAAGCGTGAGAGACAGTATAGTGTTCAGGCAGTACGGCGACACGGTACTTGTAAGAGAAATAAAATATATCGACAGAATATTAAGGGACACAGTGCGGATAACCGACACGCTGAGCGTTACGAAGACCGAAATACAGACGAAAACGGAAAAGAAAACGGATTGGACAAAGACAATAAAATACTCGCTATTGGGGGCAATGGTAATAAGTGTTTTAGCAATGTTAATTAAAAAGAAAATAAGAAGATGAGTACATCGATAAAGATAACAAGAGAGAACGGGGGCATACGCACAACTCTTGCCAATAATGACGGGGTGAGTGCCTTGGTGGCGTATATGGACAGTTTGCCGAGCGGCTTTACGGCAAGCGACAGGATAAAAGAGATAGCCTCGCTTGATGAAGTTAAGAGTTTAGGCATCACGGCGGACGCAACGGACAGTCATATCAAGGCGTTGTATTATCATTTGAGAGAAGCGTTTCGCATCAACCCTGCACTGAGGGTGTATGTGGCTATCTATGAGTTGGCGGAAGACGATGCGGAGTATGATATGGAAGAGATTGCAAAGGTGTTGGACTTCGCAGGCGGAGAAGTAAGGCAAATGGTGATATGGTCGCCGAAGGAATATAAGAAGACCGATATTGCATTGTTGCAGGAGGTGGCAACGAAAGCGGAAAACGAAGATAAACCACTGTCGATAATCTACTGCCCTGCTGTTACAGACGTTTTGACAATGGAGAGCGGAGTTGCGAAAGGCAACAAAAACGTAAGCGTATGTATCGGCGAAGATATAGACGAGAGCGTAAAGATTGACGGTGTAACAAAGACAATGGCGGGAATTATCTTGGGGCTTGTATCTTCGGCGAAAGTCAATGAAAGCATTGCGTGGGTCAGGAAGTTCGACACGGGAATGTATAAGCCGGGTTTTGTGGATGGAAAAGCATTCAAAGACCTAACAGTAACACAGATAACAAAACTTGAAGCAAACAGGCTTATATTCGTCAAAACTTTTGCGGGATATAGCGGTTCATATATCAGCGACAGTTACACAATGGACGAAGCGACGAGCGACTACAACGCCATTGAGCGAGTTCGTACAATGGACAAAGCCGCCCGTGGCGTTAGAAACTACTTGTTGCCGTTTGTGGGTTCTCCCGTGGAGATAGACGCAGAGACAGGCAAGATAGACGCCGCAACGATAGAGATGTGGAAGAATGAGGGTAACAGGTTCTTGGAACAAATGGAGCGAGACGGCGAGTTGTCGGGCTTTGAAGTGTATATCGACAGCGAACAGAACATATTAAGCACTTCGACAATAGAGGTGGTAATACGCAATGTACCTATGGGAGTTGCCCGCAATATCTTAATAAAGATGTCTTACACGGAAGTGCTGTAAAAAGGTATTCAAAAACCTTTCAAAGGCTTTTCAAACAGAGAAAAAACAATTAAAAAAAGATAAAGAAAAATGGAAGGAATGAATAACGGCATACCAGCCATAAACGGCGAGGTGTATGGTTGGGCTGATATACGATGCTTTATCAACGGCACCCTTGTCAAGGGCATAACGTCGATAAAATACGAAGACAACCAGACCATAGAAAAGGTATATGGTGCGGGACGCTATCCATTAGGTTACGGCAAAGGCAGGATAGAGTGCAGCGGGTCTATAACGCTGTTGAAAGAAGAGATAGTGGCCTTGCAGAATGCTTCCAACAACGGAAGATTACAAGACTTACCGTCCTTTGACGTGGTGGTAAGTTACTTACCGGAAAACGGCATATTGACAACAGATGTGCTAAAAAATTGCAAATTTACCAAGAACAGCAGAGAAGTTAAAGAGGGCGACACCTCTATCGCAAGCGAAATAGAACTGATGGTTATGAATATCAAATGGGGGTGTGCAGCCACACAGGCAAAATGACGCAAAGCGATGAGAGGCGGAAAGGTTTGTCGCTCTTCGATAATGAAGGAGTGTCGCTTACTACTGCTGAGAAATTCTCGCTACGCTAAAATTTATAAGCAGTGCGAGAGTGTTCGCTGAGGGTATATAAAAAGAAAAATAAAATGGAAAATAAAGCAATGGAAAATAATAAAATGGAAAATAAGGTAAAGAAAGAATATATCGGAGTTGCAAATGAGCAGGATATAAAGGAATGGAAAAACAGATACCGTAAAGTGGTGCAAATAGAGATAGAGGACGACGAGGCGGTATATGTGGCATATCTGCATACGCCCGATATGAAGACAATGAGGGCGGCAATGGATATAACCAAGAAAGATGAGACGGCAGGAACCGAGATGCTTATCAAAAACTGCTGGATTGACGGGGCAAGAGTGATGTTGGAAGACGGTTTGCTGTATATCCAATTGGCAACACAGGTGCAGAATATGTTCGGCTCTGCCGTCGGAAGACTAAAAAACTTGTAGAGCGTTACCGACTTAATAGTGATGATAACGAAAAGTTTATTGAGAAAGGTAACGCAATAATAAGATATACATTTAAAGAAAACCCCGAAGAAATGGACGAAAAGGAATGGGCAAAACGATACAACGAAGCGTTGTTTATCGAAGAATGGAGGTTAAGAAATTTTGCGATGATGGTTAAGGGTTAGCAAGCGTTATTTATCACTAACTTCTTTATTCTTGTCAGGCTGTTTGACATTGATTTGAAAAGTTATGGTAGTAGAATTGTCCTGCTTTTTTGGAAACAACGGCTCTTTTATCATAGCATAAAAGAATTGACAAAGCATGACCAATATCCCAAGACAGCCAAGGACGAGTAAAATATCAATCAATATTCCGATAACGTGTAACATAACGAATGCAAAATTAAGAAAATGTTTTCAGACAACCAAATAATATTACAGATAAATGTAACGGGAGACGCCAATACCGTAATAACAGAACTGAGTAAGAATATTCAGGGGCTGAATGTTACGAGTGTAAAAAGCGTATCCAATATCGCTAAACAGTTTGGCAAGTGGTCGTTAATTCTTAATCAGACAGTCCAGGCTCTTCAAGGTGTCGGACAGGCATTGCAAGGTATGAATGAGCCTGCTGTGGCATTTGATAAGTCGTTAATGGAGTTATCTGCAATTACGGGTGTTACGGGCGAGGGATTGAGTGAAATCGGCAATATGGCACAAGATGTGGCGAAAAAATTCGGCACTGATGCAGCCCAAGGCGTTGAGAGTTTTAAGTTGTTGTTATCACAGTTGTCTCCCGAATTGGGTAAGACGCCCGCAGTGATGAAAAAGATGGGCGAGAATATCGCCATATTATCCAAGACAATGGGCGGAGATACGACGGCGGCCGCCGAAGTATTGACCACCGCGATGAACCAGTTCCAGGTGTCAATGGACGACCCTATCGCAGCGGAAAAGGAGATGGCGAGAATGATGAACGTTATGGCTGCGGCAGCCAAGGAGGGTTCTGCGGAACTGCCGCAGATACAGGAGGCGTTGAAGCAAAGCGGTATGGCAGCCAAGGCAGCAGGCGTATCGTTTGAGGAGGCTAACGCCGCCATTCAGGTGCTTGACAAAGCAGGACGAAAAGGAAGTGAGGGCGGTGTGGCGTTGCGTAATGTGATGACGACACTTGCGGCGGGTAGGTTTTTGCCTAAGGACGTGCAGCAGGAGTTGAAAAGAGCCGGAATAAATATAAATGTATTGACGGACAGAAGTAAGAGCCTGCAAGAGAGGTTATCGGCATTAAAGCCGATAATGAATGACCAGGCACTATTAAGCAAGTTATTTGGCAAAGAGAGCGTATCGTCGGCGATAGCACTTATCAGCGGTACGGAGACGATGAAAGACTATCAAGAAGCCATAACGGGAACGAATACGGCGACCGAACAAGCCGAGACTATAATGCAGAGTTATGAAGAACGGCATAAATCTATATATAGAGACTGGAAAATAATAAATTCAGAGGATTGGGTTATTATTCGCCGTCTTCGTGGATTGTCTCCTTACCGTGAGGACGGATTACTACAACGCTGTCAAACTGTTCGTTGGAAACCAAACCGTCTCCAAAAGTTTCACCTCCTTGTGTGTAGCGGCGAATGGGTTTGTGCGTATAAACGATTTGTTTGTCCTGCTCCCAATACAAATCTTTACAATATATGGTGTCGTGATTATTGAAATTGATAATCTTTATGGAGTCCCGTAGATAGACAATATCCCTTGTGGCAGTATAATTGACGGCATAACGGGCTGTAAGTGTGGCTTTGTTCGTATGGTCTTTGTTGTAAAACAAAACGTTGATGCCCTTCGGAAAAACCGTTCTCGCACTATCGCCCGAATAATATTCAACGGTTTTGCTATTCAATCGTGCATATACATCACCTTTCTCCGAACGATAAAGAACAATATTAAACAGAGTCTGTACAGGTTTCTTATGAAAATTTTTATTAGGCTGATAAGTTTGTTCTTTTGAGCAGGAAACAAAAAAAGATATGGACATAACAATGAATATGTATGCCCATATCTTATAATATTTAGAGTAAATTCTCACTGTTCTTGTTAAGTTTTTATTTATTCTTAACTATATGAGAAATGTTTTAGTCTCTTGTACGGATTGTTGTCGAACCGCCAATCCAACCACCGACACCTGTGCCTGCTCCTACGGATTTGCCTTCAAAGAATATGTCTTGTTTTAATGGGAAACGTCCGTGTGCTGCATTCATTATACGTTGTGCATCGGCTGCAACACCTGGGTCTAAGTTCTTTGCTCTTGCAGCTTCGTCGTATGCAGCCCATGCAGCTTCTCTGCCTGGTGTTGCAAGGTACATACTTGCGATAAGTACAGATGCTTTACCAGCGTATGATTTGTCATAACCGACAGCACGTCTTGCTGCTTCTCTTGCTGCTGAGTAATTTTTGGATTTAAGCAATGCGTTTGCAAGTGCAAGTGCCGATTTTGTTTTGACACTGATGTCTGGCGAAGTCTTCTCTGCTTCTTCCAAGTACTTGGCTGCCTCATTATATTGGCCTCTTCCGATAAGCATTTGACCCATTAGAGATGCGGTTCTCGGTGTAGGTTCAAGTTTATGTAAATTTTCTGTTGCGTTTAAGAACAATTCCTCAGAAGTACAGCCTTTACGTTCCAAATTTGTTGTTATTTTCTTCAACAACGCCAAATCATTAGGATTTGCATTGAAACGGTCTTGATAGATTGGGACGATTTTTGAGCAAGATGCGTAAGGTTCAATCAAAGTCTCCAAAGCGTTAATATTGGAACGAGTGCTATTAACTTCTTTTTGCAACTTAGCCATAAGTTTAGTATCGTTCTTTTGTGTTGCTTCGTCCAATTCATTTGAAGATTGTGTCAAAGATTTCTCCATTGCATCGGAAGAATAATCATAGACATCAAACAAAACACTCCACTCATCATTACTTGCCTTCGAATCTACAAGGTAGTTTATTGTGGCTTTCAAATACAACACGCAAAAACTTTGATCCAATAATGCGTTGTTCTTGTCGGCAAGTTCTTGTGCTTGTTTGTAAAGATTGTATGCCTGTGCTTTTTCATTAGGTTTGCATTGTTCGTACCATTGTGCCTTTCTTGCTATTGCGTTCCACATTTCGCCGTCAAATTCTCCCCACTTGTCAAACATATTCAGCATCTCGTTGAAATAAGTTTCCTTATCCTGAGGTGCGGCAGTCTTGTATAGATTTGCCAAGATGTTATAACCTTGTTTGTATGTATTAATATGATACATCGGACACACTTCCAAAACTTTTTTCCAAGGTTCGTAAGCATCTTTATAGGCTTTTTGTTTATAAAACTCCTTATATAGAGAATTGTTCATCATACATTCCGTACTATCTTGTGGAGTTTTACCATACTTTTGAGCATTAGCCGTTGTCAGACTAAGGCTTACAGCCGCCAATGCCAATATCAAACTGAATTTTTTCATTTTAATTTATACGGTTTTTTTTGTTGTTAATATTCGCTTTGATAGTTATTAATAAAAATTTTGCAGTGTTTATAATCGTTTTCGCAGTTTGCGGTGTTGGTTTAGCTTAGAGTGAAATACGTTTTGGTTATTGATATTTACGCTTTACAAACCAACGATCTCTTGCAGACAAGGATAATCCTATTTTGAAATAGTTCTCTTTTATAAGATTGTTATCCGTTGTGCCTTGCCTTCCGTATTCAAAACTAAGATTGACTCTTGTGCCTATCTGTTTGATAGGTATAGCCAAGCCAACGCTTACCGCCATATCGTTTATGCGTTTATCTTGCAAAAATATGTAACCATTGTCGTAACGGAAGCCAAATCGATACGCAACCCTGCGGAAATACGCAGCACTTGCGATATTTGGAATATATTCCGCTCCGATATTAAACTGCCAATTGTCTTTCAACGAATTTTTGTTCTGTAATTCAAACTCAAAATCACTCCATTTGGTAAATGTAAAGTCAGCTTCTGCGAACAATTTGTTAGGTCTGTTGTATGAAAGACCAAAGCCAAGTTTCATTGGCATCGTTATATTGGCATCATCTTCCTTATATTGTAATGTGTCTTGCAAATAAGTAATTCCTCCGTCGGTGTAAAAGGTGTAAAACATCTGACGTCTGTCTGCCGAAAGTTTATACTTTGGAGTAAAGGTAAGACCAAAGCCCAAAATATCTTCGTTGCCAAAAGTGTGGAAGTATTGAACGCCGAAATCCACTCCGAAAGATGACACATCGAAGTTAGTCTCCGTTCTGTTGTCAAGAAATCCTGCGGTGTCTCTGACATGTCCCAAAGAATCTTTTTGAGTCAAAAATTGTAAGGTTGAAGCTCTGTAAATATTACCGAAGTAATATGATGCACTCGCTCCAATAGATAGATTGTCTGTCTTGGTTTTCAAAGGTTGATATGCAAGAGCCAAAACAAATCGGTCAAGTCCCCCGTTTCCTTCAAAAGTCTTTACGCTGTTAATTGAAGAAAACAATGTATCAGAACCTAAATAATTTATATCCGTTACAGGAGACAATGCCAAACCAACCTTTAATCTGTCCAAAATCGGAAACGCCAACGAAATATTGTTTATCGCTCCAACGACAGCATTGGAAGAGGTTTTGGCGTTTGCAATATTGCGGAATGTGAAATCAAATCCCATATTGAAAACAAAAGTCTGCTTATCAATAGCGAATAAAGATGCTGCATTAGTTATATTAACCTCGTTATTTCTTGCAAATGCGTAGCCGATACCACCCATAGACACCATACTTTGGTTTTTCCCGCTGTTCGTATAACCTATCCCAAAGCGAGAATATGGCGACGATACATCATATTGAGCCTTTGCAACGTTTATGTTTCCAACAACGGCAAAAGCCAATAATGCAATAAACAATATTTTACTTGTTCTGTGTTTCATTAAAGTCATATATATTTTTCAATCCCCAAAAGATTAGATTCTTTTCAAACGTAACATTGTTTTTAAGTTTGGAAAGAATGAACTCTCCGCTGCCGCCCGTAATCACGACTTTGATATTAGGATTTTCGGCTTTGTAAAGATTGATAGTTTGTTCTATTTCTGCAATCGTACCATTGATAACGCCACTCATAATACACTTTTCCGTAGTGTTGCCTATCAATTCCGTCTGCTCAATACTATTAAGTAACGGCAAATTCGCCGTAAAATTATGCAAGGCTTTATATTTTATATCCATTCCTGGGCAAATACTGCCACCACGATAGGTGTTAGTTTCGTCCAAATAATCGAAAGTTATGCAAGTTCCCGCATCAATGACAAGAACGCTATTGCCAAATCTTGCTTTCGCTCCCGCGACCAAACAAATCCTGTCTTGACCCAACGTATTGCTTTGATAAGCGTTTGTAAACGGGAGTTTGGTGTTGTGATTTATAGAGAAAACTTCGCAAAGTTTGGATAATTCGCTAACAAAAACCTCATCGCTTTGTTTGTCTTTAACCGACGAAAAAATACATGCACTAATCGTAAAATTAGTGTTTAACACTAATTTATTAATATCAGACACTAATAAATTATTTTCAGTGATTATTTCAGCCGAATCACATACTATGTTTTCACCGTCAAAAACCACGAACTTGTCTTTCGTATTTCCTCTGTCGATTGCCAATAACATTATAACGGTAACGGATATTGGCTTAGAAATTCAGACAAGTTGAAATACGGAGAATACGTCTCTCTTTGCATCCAGCACTTATCCAAATCCAAAGCATTGTTATTAGAATCAAAAATATCGTAAGTCTTTTTCACCAATACGCCCTTATCGGTGTAATAGTACTCACTACGTTCAAAAGCAACCTCTGCACAACCCGAATTATAGGTGTTGTACTTGCGAACAAAGAATATAAGTTTGCCGTCTTGATTATAAATTCGTTCGTATATATAGTCCCAAGCCTTATGGTTCTCGTTATATAGCGTTTGACGGATAAAAGTAAAGTCATAATCCTCGTTGTCCTTACCTTTTATAACATCGAATTTCTGAGAAAGGGTATTCTGCTCCGTTTCATCATATTCCGTGATATTGTTATCATTATTATATATGGCAAAGCGAGTTCCTACGGAATCCTCTTCAAACATCTCTTTAAGAACATCAAGGATATTATCGGTAACAGCCACACTCAACTCGCCCTCTTCACTATCTACTTCAACTATCAAGGACTCAGAATCTATCTCTTCCTCGTCGTCTTGCTCCGCAAGTTCGGTATCTATTTTTTCTCCACCATCGCTCATTGGTTCTTGTGCATACAAATCAGCACATGAACCAATGAAAAACGAAAGGATTATAAATCTTAAATATTTCATTAAATCAATGGATTTTTAGTTCAACGGATTACTCGTCCATAAACATAGGGTCCCAAGGTGGAAGCATTGTAGGTTTTTGTTTCAATATGTCCAAAATATTTTGAGGAACATATTTTTTATCAACAACCAAACGGAACATATATTCATCGAACCACTCATCTGTCATAATCAAATGACCTTGATAACCCGCATTAGGACCCCAAGAGTTTTCAACCATCCATTTTGTAGGTTTATTGGTAACAGGGTCGATATCGACAGCAACCAACGTCATTGCGTGTGAAGAACCCGAAGCAAAGGTTTGGATTCTTTGTTTTTTATCCATAGAGAATTTAACATCGAACAGCGTTTGGTAATCATAATTGTTCAAATCCAATGTTCCTGCTTCGCCGTCATAGAATTTACCGACATCGCAAGAAAAATACATCAAAGTGGAATCTTTAATGGAATTGATTGCGCAAGTCTTTATGTCGTCGGCAGGCAAATTGATATAAAGCCAATTGTGTCCGTCCATAGTGTGGCGATCATTCTCAATCTCGTATAGTTTGTAGTATTCACGAGAAGGATCATTCATCAACATAACATATGAATTAACAAGGTCGATGCCGATAAACTTATCATAAAAACTTTTAGGCGTAAATTTCTCGTTGTTAGCGATAATCTTGCCGTCTTTATCTTTGAGAGTATATGTAAATTCGGTGATAGGTTCTCCGTATGCCATAACCAACATCTTATATATCTCGGCAAGCATTTCGATTTTACGGTTTTCAACATTACCTTTCATACTACGCAACTCCAAAGCATCTTCTTTAAGTTTCAAAGTAATAAGGTCGTCTATACGTGAGGTGTTATTGGAATTGTATGTCTCAGGTACAACACTTGAAGGCACAACACCGTATTTTGTTACCAAATCTATAACGCCACAAAACGTTCCTCCGTCAGACAATGCGTTTTTCAACAACCATTCATTATCTTTGCTTGTCAAAGGTTCATTCTTATGTTTGATGATTAATGACAAGAACAAATTACTTTTCTCTAACTGGTCGTAGAAGAATAGATAATTTTGAGACAATTCAAACGCTCCCAAATTGTATTCTTGAATCATTTTGTTACGAAGTACATTGAATCCGCTGAACATCCAACATCTTCCACTCTGCTTTTGATCCGTTATTCCTTTGTTAGGAACTCGGTTTGAAAATTCTCCATTAACGTTTATCTTGTTTGTCGGATTTATCGCCAATTTACGAATGTCGTTGTTGGCAACAATTTTTCCCAATGCCTTGTTAGTAGATTTTTTCTCGTATGATGATTTTATTTTGTTCAAATCACTTGCAGACAATCCGCCTACACCATTTTGTGCAAAAAGACTCAATGATAAGCCTAATGCCAATATACTAAAAACTATCTTTTTCATATTTCTTATTTCTCCATTTCGTCTCCGATGACATTATCATACACTTTGGCGTATTCGCAAACGCAACCGAAATCTTCGTTATTGATTTTGATTTGTCCGTTAGTCGTCTTACCTATCAAAGAACAAGGAACATTATATTTTGACAATATTGCATCAAATTCTTGTTTCTTGTCTTTTGCTATTGTTACAACTATACGCGATTGACTTTCGCCGAACAAGAAACTATCCAAACGAACGTTTTTGTCTGATGTGATGTCAAATCCCAAATGATTGACCATAGAAGACTCCAACAAGTTCATAAACAATCCGCCGTCCGAAACATCGTGTGCCGATTGCAACACTTTGGATTTTATCAGCTCTTTAACGCATTGTTGTAAGTTAAACTCTTTGTCCATATCGAAATAAGGAACGTCGGATAACTTAACACCACAATAGTTATAAAGATACTCCGAAGAGTTAATATCATCAACAATCTCTCCCAATAGATAAATATCTTCGTTTTCGTTTTTGAAATCCAATCCCATTTGATTGGTCTTATCAACCGTACCAACCATACCTATAACAGGGGAAGGCATAACTGCTTCAACAACTCCGTTGATTGAAGCTTGGTTGTAGAAAGAAACATTACCACCAGTAACAGGAGTAGAGAACTTTATACAAGCCTCACTCATACCTTTGACAGCATTAACAAACTGCCAATATGTTTCAGGTTTATACGGATTACCGAAGTTACAACAATTGGTTACCGCCAATGGCTCTCCACCGGTACAAACTATATTGCGGGCAGCTTCGGCAACAGCCATCTCCGTTCCTTTGAAAGGATCGGAATAAACATAACGTGAATTGCAATCGCAAGTCATAGCAATACCATTCTTGCAACCTTTGATATTGGCAACGCCACTATCTGCCGGGCGATTGGTCGTCATATTCCTTGTTCCAACCATAGTGTCGTATTGCTCAATAACCCAACGTTTGGAAGCAAGATTTGGATTCTTAACCATAGCCTTTGCAATATCTTTTGCTTCACTAATCGTAGGCTCTTTGATGCTATCAATTTTGAAATCCTTACGTTTTGCGTAATAAGCAGGTTCGGTATATTCTCTATCGTATTGAGGTGCTCCGCCGCCAAGTACCAATGTCGAAGCTGGAACTTGTGCAACCAATTCGCCTTTCCAATAAAAGTAAAGCATATCCTCATCTATCACTTCACCTATCTTCTTACAATTCAAATCCCATTTATCAAAGATTTTCTCAACGACTTCTTCCTGTCCTTTCTTTACTACAACAAGCATACGCTCTTGGCTTTCGCTCAACAGGATTTCCCATGCTTCTATGTTCTGCTGACGCAATGGAACTTCGTCCAAATTGATTTTCATTCCGCTGCCACCTTTCTCACTCATTTCTGATGTTGAACAGATGATGCCGGCAGCACCCATATCCTGCATACCTACTATCGCTCCGCTACGACCTAATTCCAAAGAAGCCTCCATTAATAATTTTTCTTGGAATGGGTCTCCTACCTGAATCGAAGGTATATCGTCCGCACTGTTTTCAGTAACATCGGCAGAAGCGAATGTTGCTCCGTGAATACCGTCTTTACCCGTTGCCGAACCTACAATATACACAGGATTGCCCGCACCTTTGGCAACAGCCGATATAAGATCCGATTTCTTCATTATACCAACGCTCATCGCATTGACTAACGGATTGTTCTCAAAACATTCATCGAAGAAAACCTCTCCACCCAACACAGGAACGCCGAATGAATTGCCATAATGGGATATACCTTTAACCGTACCACGGAATAAATGTTTTGCGTGTTTTGAACTTAACTCTCCAAAACGTAAAGCATTCAATTGTGCGATAGGTCTTGCTCCCATGGTAAAAATATCTCTGTTGATACCGCCTACACCTGTTGCAGCACCTTGGAATGGTTCTACGGCACAAGGGTGATTATGGCTCTCAATCTTAAACACACACGCTCTTCCGTCGCCGACATCTACCATACCGGCATTCTCTTCGCCCGGAGCAACCAACATTTGTTTGCCCTCCTTTGGTAGTTTCTTAATCCATTTGATACTGTTTTTGTATGAAGCGTGTTCGCTCCACATAACAGAATATATACTCAATTCGGTAAAATTAGGAGTTCTTCCTCCAAGATACTCTTTGATTTGTTCAAATTCCTCCGTCAATAAACCCAATTTATGAGCGGTCTCAACGGTAACTTCTTCAGCCTTTATCATAGTACTATGTATTTTTTCGTTTTGCGGTGCAAAAATACAAAAATTTCATATAAAAATACGTTATACCCGTCTAAAAAATACTTTTATACATATAATTATATTGTATCACGGTTTTGAAACCTTATCTTCTCAACTCAAAAAAATAATATCGCAAACCACGAAATTAGTGTTTAACACTAATAAAATAATGTTTAATACTATTTCGCTAGTGTTTAACACTATTTTTGCGCTTTCTGTATTCGCTGTTCTCAATTGTTGATTTGTGGATTTTTCTTGTGTTTTGCATGATTTTTTACGTTTTTTTGAATTTTTCTCAAAAATAATTCAATTTTTTCTTGGTGAATTAAAAAAATGTTAATATTTTTGCCGAATCAAAGCAAGCGAAACGTAAATAATAACAAAAAAACATAGCGAATGAACGACAACTATCATCTTTTAATTTTTCAGCATCAAATTTTTTTAGAGAGTATTTTAATAAATTTTTTGCCCCAGCATTTTCACAAAGAATGTTGCGGTAAAATCTTTTCGTATTTCCTAAAAACTTTTTTGATACATAAATATTCTTTTAAGGGACAAAAAGAATTTAATACATAAACCAAATTAACCTAAGAAAGGAGTAGATTTTTTCACAGTCCCATTCAAAAACATGAAGCATCTAAAAGAGTTTCATTTTCGACGGATAAATAATTTTGCAGGCTGTTATTTAGCCGTCATAAGTAGAAAAGCCTGCGTAATTAAAACACATTAAAAAATGAAATGAATTATTAAAATTGTAGCCGTTGCTACATTATTATTCGGAACAAGTGCAGTATTTACTGCTTGTAACAGTGAAGACGAACTTTCCAAAAATCAACAAGGCAGATATTGGAAACAAGAGAGTGGAGAACAAATTGTTAAAAAAGTGGCGGAAAGTGGTTGGTACCATATATTTATTGAAAAACGTGATGCCAATGGCAATTATTACATAATTGAAATATGGGTGTATGGTACGTTTGATACTTCAACGAGCACTGCCTTAGCAATGGATTTGGCTCATCAAAACGTAGTTACTGGAGCTATTTGGAGTGCTGGCACTTATTATGACACTTTCACCGGAATGTTATATATTCCTGGAGAAAGAGAAAACCCTGTACAAGACAAATTTACTTTATTAGATACCGATCGTAACATCATTGAGACATTTACCCCAAGAGAAATGGGCGCATTCTTTGTTGGTGAACGAACCGAAAATGAAATAAGATAAGTTATAGTTAAACCCGAAATATTTGGCGGTATTACTGCCAATATCACCGCCAAATATTTCATAAATTTTAAAAGATATGAAAAAATTACATGTAATAATTTTAGTATTATTTACTTGTTTGACATGTTTTGCACAAGAAGTTAATATGGACAATTATATAGTAGTAACCGTTAAACCAGGAAAGACTGTCGGCATTGCAGTAGATGGTCTCCAAAAAGATGTTCCTGCAAGGATTATTAATGGAGACTTTGATACTATAATCAATATGAGCAAGGGGTGGTATGTTAAATCTGATTTTGAATTTATACCTACGACTGATAGTGTTTTCATTTATGGTGATGTGGCAGAACTCTATTGCCAATGTCAGTATGAAAATATAACAGGTATAGACCCAACACATAATCCGATATTACGATTTATAAAAGCCGATAGAAACTCTATATCCGAAATAGATCTAAGCAACAATCCAGATTTATGGTACTTATGTATCTATAATAACAAACTGAAATCTTTGGATTTATCCCACAATCCGAGAATAAAGGTTCTTTATGTCGACGGCAACGATTGGACTACGGAAGAATTTGATAAGATGATGTGTTCTTTGCCTGATAGGTCTGACCAAGGAAGTTACTTAAATAGGAATCTTGACGGAGGTGGAATGGGACTTATTGAGACTGTATATGATACTAAGGACAAACACTACAATGATTTTATGGCAGCAAATTCCGAAAATGCAAAGGCAAAGAATTGGAAAGTTGCCAACGGCTCTCACGTAGCATTGCCTGAAACAAGTGGAACATATGAATGTCCTACTGTCGGTATAGAAACTATTGCCGAAGTAATGGAACTGAATGTTTATCCTAATCCTGCAACGGATATTTTGAACATCTCTTGCAAAGAACAAATCAAATCCGTTAGCCTTATGAATATGTTGGGACAGCAAGTGTATTTTCAGAAAAGTAATCAACCAAATACTCAGATAAACACTTCAAAACTAACAAGCGGTAATTATATTCTGAAAATTGAAACAAAAGATAATGTCGTAATGAAAAATATCATTTTACATTAGTTTAGTTGTAATAATATTATTTGTTTTGTGCCGTAACTTGGAAAAGTTACGGCACTTTTTTTATCTTTTCTGATTACTATCTCTCTACTCTGTGGGGATTATTCAAGAAATCTTGATACGTTAAACGTATGCCGTCTTTCAATTCAGTGGTATATTTCCAGCCAAGTCTTTGTGCTTTGCTTACGTCTAACAATTTACGCGGCGTTCCATTGGGTTTGGTTTCGTCCCAAAGGATTTTGCCTTTATAACCTACAACCTCAGCAACCAAAGTAGTCAAATCCTTTATACTAATCTCCTTCCCCGTACCGGCATTAACAGTTTCATCGCCCGAATAATTGTTCATAAGAAAGACGCATAAGTTAGCCAAATCATCAACATACAAAAACTCTCTCAAAGGAGAGCCGTCGCCCCAACAAGTAACGCTATCAAGATTGTTTTCATTTGCCTCGTGAAATCGACGTATCAAAGCCGGCAACACATGTGAGTGTTCGGGATGATAGTTGTCGTTAGGGCCGTAAAGATTGGTCGGCATAACACTTATATAATCAGTTCCGTATTGCTTATTTAAGTATTCGCAATATTTTAATCCCGAAATCTTAGCCAAAGCATAGGCTTCGTTGGTTTTTTCCAACGCAGACGTTAAAAGGCAGTCCTCTTTCATAGGCTGAGGTGCTAAACGCGGATATATGCAAGACGAACCCAAAAATTCTAATTTATTACAGCCGTTTTGCCAAGCAGAATGAATGACATTCATCTCCAAAATCATATTGTCGTACATAAAATCCGCCAAATGATTATTATTAGCCATTATTCCGCCGACCTTTGCCGCTGCAAGGAAAACATATTCGGGTTTCTCTTTCTCAAAAAAGGCTTCCACATCTTGTTGTCTTCTCAAATCCAATTCACTATGCGTGCGAGTGATTATATTATTGTAGCCTTGTTGTTCTAATTCCCTGACAATGGCACTGCCAACCATACCCTTATGTCCTGCAACGTATATCTTGCTATCCTTTTCCATTGCTTTGTAGTTATTATTGATAGAATAGTTTTGAGTACAAAATTTTATTTTTTTACAAAATCCATATCATAGCGAACCATTATCTTTACCAAATCTTCAAACGACGTTTGACGAGGATTCCAGCCCAATTGCGTCTTTGCTTTGGTCGGGTCGCCCAATAGTTGCTCCACTTCGGCAGGACGAAAATATTTCGGATCGACTTCAATAATCACTTTGTTGGTTTGAGAGTCTATGCCTTTTTCATTTATTCCCTCGCCTTGCCATACCAAATCTATTCCGACTTCTTTGAAAGCCAAAGTACAGAACTCTCTAACCGAATGATATTCTCCTGTTGCTATAACAAAATCATCGGGACTGTCTTGCTGCAACATCAACCACATACATTCGACATAATCTTTGGCGTAGCCCCAATCTCGTTTTGCACTCATATTACCAAGATACAATTTATCCTGCTTACCTTGTGCAATACGAGCCGCAGCCAAAGTTATCTTACGAGTTACAAAGGTTTCGCCTCGTCTTTCACTCTCGTGATTGAATAGTATTCCGTTGGCAGCGTACATACCATAGCTTTCGCGGTAGTTCTTGGTTATCCAATAACCGTATAGTTTGGCAACGCCGTATGGTGAGCGCGGATAAAAAGGCGTGGTCTCCTTTTGCGGAATTTCCTGTACCAAACCAAAGAGTTCGGATGTCGAAGCCTGATATATTCTGCACGTCTTTTCCAATCCGCAAATCCTTACCGCCTCAAATAATCTTAACACTCCGATAGCATCTGCCTCTGCCGTATATTCGGGAACGTCGAACGACACTTTAACATGCGACTGCGCTGCCAAATTATATATCTCGGTAGGCTTGACAGTGCTGATAATACGTATAAGTGAAGACGAATCCGTCATATCTCCCCAATGCAGGTTGATAAGACGTTTTTGTTTCATATCCCTCACCCACTCATCTAAATACAGATGTTCAATCCTCTGAGTGTTGAAAGAAGAAGAACGCCTGAGTATTCCATGAACTTCATACCCTTTTTCCAATAAAAACTCAGCCAAAAAACTACCGTCCTGACCCGTTATACCTGTGATAAGTGCTATGTTTTTCATATTGATTTGTTTTTTCGTTGTCTGTGTGTTGCTGTTGAACAAGACTGTCTTGTTTATCGGCAACTATTTCTTTTCATCCAATCTCTGCTGCCATTTCCAAGCGGAAAGAGTCATGGAATCTATATCTTCTTTTGCCTGCCAGCCCAATTCTTCTTTTGCAAAGGTGGTATCAGCCCATATTTGTATAATATCGCCTGCACGTCTGTCGGCAAAAGACCAATTAAGTTTTTCGCCTGTTGTCTTTTCAAAAGAATTGATTATCTGTAAAACCGAATATCCGTGTCCTGTGCCGATATTGAAAAACTCTAAATCCTTTTTGTTTTTATGTTCTATCATTCGCTTCATTGCGACCACGTGAGCCTTTGCCAAATCCACAACATGAATATAATCCCTTATACAAGTGCCGTCAGGTGTCGGATAATCGTTGCCGAAAACCCTTAACTCCTTACGAATACCTGCCGCCGTCTGTGTAATGAATGGCAACAAATTGTTTGGAACTCCGTTTGGCAACTCACCAATCAAAGCGCTCTCGTGAGCTCCTATCGGATTGAAATATCTAAGTGCAATTGCCTTTATATCACTTGCCGAAGTAATAAAGCCAAGCATCTGTTCCGCTATTTGTTTCGTATGTCCGTATGGAGAAGTGGCGTCCTTTACAGGTGAAGTCTCCTTTATAGGTAATGAATCCGGCTCGCCATAAACCGTACAAGATGACGACTGAACGAAATACGAAACGCCATATTGCCGCATATTGTCAAGCACATTTAACAAAATCCCCAAATTGTTTTTGTAATATTCAATGGGTTTTGTCATACTTTCACCCACAGCTTTGAAAGCCGCAAAGTTTATTACGCCGACAATATCCTTACCGCAAGCCTCAAAAACCTTTTTGCATTCTTCTTTATCGGACAGATTTGCTTTTATAAATTCCGGTCTTTTGTTTGTTATCTGCTCTATTCTATCCACAACCTCGGCTTTTGAATTGCTTAAATCGTCAGCAATCACAACGTCAAAGCCTGCATTCTGTAATTCCACGCAAGTATGGCTGCCGATAAATCCGCAACCGCCTGTGATTAATACCTTCATTTTTTTGTTTTATTTGGTTTATAAAATCTATTTCCACATAATTCATACAATACGTATGCTGAAATATACGCATCGCAGACTTAAAAAACAATCCGCTTATATATAATGTATAATTCAGTTTGCAAAGGTAATGTTATTTTTTGGATAAAGACAGACAATTATCACTTTATATTTCGTTGTCTGCTTTGTATTTTATGGCTTTTGCTTTGAAGAAAATTTATGAATCAGCCTATCTGTCGTATGAATCAGCCGTACAAATTTATGAATCAGCCGAAAACACGACAGTAGTTTATATAAACTACCGATTGTTGTTTATATAAACTACGACCTGTTGTTTATATAAACTATGATTGCGTTTCAGGCTGATTCATAAATTTTCTTCAAAGCATAATGTTGAAATTGCGGTATTTCTTTTCTTTAACAAAGTATTTCAATTCCATATTTTCGGTGTTTTCAATTGTTTTGGTCTTGATTATGTTTATTTTCGCCTTGATTGTGTTTATTTTAGTCATTGTTTTGATTTATTTAACGAATAAAAGAATAGAAATTTTCGGGGAATTGGCAAAAAGTTAAGGCGAAAATTTTTGTTTATCAATTGTTTCGCAACAATTTTCTTATTACAAATATATTTGTTTGGAAAATATTTGTAACTTTGCACATTATTTCAAATATTATATTGGTATGATAGGAGTAAATAAAGTTATTTTGATTGGGAATTTGGGAAAAGACCCTGAAATAGTCTTGTTCGATAATGTGAAAAAAGCGTCTTTTCCGCTTGCTACTACGGAACAGTACAAAAATCATGAAGGCATAAAAATCGATGAAACCGAATGGCATAATATAGTTTGTTGGAGAGGTTTGGCAGATGTGGCAGACAGATTTTTGAAAAAAAGTATGCAGGTTTATATCGAGGGTAAATTGAAATCGCGCGTTTGGGAAGACAAAGAGGGTAACAAACGACGCACCGTTGAAGTGGTTGCAGAAAATTTCAAGATACTTTCCCGCAACTACAACCAAAGTAATACGGGTATTTCCACCTCTTCGGAGTCTTCTTCCATAGAAGATTTCAATAGCGATAACTTCTCTTTTGATTCGGATTCGAGACTTTCAAATCTTTCGCAGGAGAATATCGACGACAATAACAAAACAAAAATTCTGCCTTTCTAACAGCAGGGTTTTGAGTTAAAAAGAAGAGATTTTTTTGTAAAAACAAACAATAAAAATATACGAAATATGAAAAAGATTTTATTAATCGCTCTTGCGTTTATGACAATGTTTTGTTCAACTGCCAAAACGCAGACAAATACCGGGGGACGCAAATATTTGAAAATCCAATTTTCTCAACCATTGGGGGAATATAAAGACTTTTATAATGTAGGTTTCGGCATAGAGACGGGAAGAATGTTTCTTTTTGACCTTGGTATCGCCAATGGAGTTATAGTACCGGGATTGGATATTTCCTTTTCCAATATCTCATTGAACTTCGGAAAAGATTACAATTACGCGGGCAACTTAACGACAAAGAGCGGTGTTTTGTTGAATTACGGTGTTAAGGTGGGACCTATGGTAACGGTGGGCATTACTGATGGTTTGGTTGCGGATTTCGCAATACAGTACGCCCCGACTGTTGTTTTCAGCTTGGGAAGAAAAGGTATTAATCCCGAGAAGTTTGAAAAAAATATCGTTGCTGAAAAATCCGGATATTCCGTTTCTTTCGCACATCGTGTCAGCCTGAAAGCGGATATACGTTACAATCCTTTCCTTTTCGGAGTTGAGTTTATTTTAGGCAACACTACACTGAATTACAATAAAGCCATTATCCCGGAACTTAGCGACCCAATCACTCTTACAGATAAGAAAGAACTCGGTTTGGGAACATTGATGTTGAATTTTGGTTTCACATTCTAATATATTTATATGGTTTAATAAAGGTGCAAGATAGGAAAACTCTCTTGCACCTTATTGTATGGTGTTGATTTTTTGTAATTTTGCAGTAGAAAAAACATTAATAACATTTTTCATTTATGGGTAATATTGTAGCGATAGTAGGACGTCCGAATGTAGGCAAGAGTACATTGTTTAATCGTTTGACAGGTAAAAAAAGTGCAATCATTGATCCTACAAGCGGTGTAACTCGCGACCGTCATTATGGCAAAAGCAACTGGAATGGTAAGGAGTTCAGCGTTATCGATACGGGTGGTTATATGATTGGTGGCGATGATGAGTTTGAGAAAGAGATTTGTGAGCAAGTCCGTATCGCTATTGCCGAAGCAGATGTAATACTTTTTCTTGTCGATGCCAAAGAAGGAATAACTTCCATGGACGAAGACGTCGCCGATATATTGAGAAAAAGCAATAAAAAAACGTTATTGGTGGTCAATAAGGTGGATAGTTTCGCCAAATCGATGACGGTAAGCGAATTTTATTCGTTGGGATTGGGCGAACTATACGAAATATCAGCCGCAAACGGCTCGGGAACGGGCGAGTTATTAGATGAATTGGTTAAAGATTTTACGGACAAAGAAACTTTTGATGATGAGGAAATGAACTTGCCACACTTGGCTGTCGTGGGACGCCCAAATGTCGGCAAATCGTCATTTATCAATATGATAACCAATCAAGACAGAAACATCGTCAAAGATATTGCCGGAACGACAAGAGACAGTATCAACACAAGGTACAATTTATTCGGTTTCGATTTCATTATCGTCGATACGGCAGGACTTAGAAAGAAAAGTGCGGTAAAAGAAAACATAGAGTTTTACTCCGTAATGCGTGCCATTCGCTCGTTGGAAATGTCGGACGTATGTATATTGATTGTTGATGCTTCCGTCGGCTTCGATGCACAGGACTTAAATATTTTGTCTTTATGTGAAAGAAACAACAAAGGCGTTGTTGTCTGTGTCAATAAGTGGGATAAAGTCGAAAAAGAGACCAACACAATGAAACGCTTTGAAGAAGAAATCCGCAGAAAAGCCGCTCCTTTTACCGATATTCCTATAATTTTCACTTCCGTGATAAACAAACAACGTATCTTCAAAGTTCTTGAAACTGCAAGGGAAGTCTATGAAAACCGTCAAAGAAAAATTCCTACCAGCAAGTTAAACGAAGATATTCTCCCTATTGTCAAAGAACAAAATCCGCCTGCCGAATACAAAGGCAAGCGTGTAAAAATAAAGTATATCACTCAATTGAAAACGCCTTACCCACAATTTGTTTTTTATTGCAATCTACCGCAATACGTAAAGCAAGACTACATACGTTTTTGCGAAAACAAATTAAGAGAATACTATAATTTCAACGGCGTTCCTATTACAGTATATTTTAGAGAGAAGTAATATTGTTTTTTTCTTTCTTAATACGAAAACAACATATTCACAAAAACGAGTGTCAAGAAGTATTTCCCCGACACTCGTTTCATTATTCAATAAATCTGTTGCTTATATCGTTACAGCCGTTCCTGACACCGCAACCATAAGCATACTGCCTATGTTTTCGTAGTCTATATGTATTCCCACAATAGCATTTGCTCCTCTTTGCATTGCTTCTTGCGAGATGTTTTCCATTGCAGTTTCTTGGGCTTTCATAAATACTTTTTCGTACGAATTAACTCTGCCGCCGACAATATCTCTTATGCCTGCAAACATATCTTTGAACGCATTTGCACCAAATACCGCCCTGCTTGTAACTATACCCTTGTACTCTTTGATTGAATGACCTTCTATGGTCGGTGTTGTTGTCAAAATCATAATTGCTGTGTTTTTGAAATTAATATATTGCAAAAGTACTATGTTTTTGTCAAATACCAATTTTTCTTTCCATAAAATTATTGTACTTTTGCATAACAATTACGTTTTTAGCGTTAAGAGTTCAACAAAACATAAATAAAAAACAATTATGCGAATAGATAAATGGCTTTGGTGCGTTAGGATTTATAAGACAAGAAGTCTTGCGGCAGAGGCTTGTGATTTGGGTAAAGTAACAAGAGATAATGTAACGATGAAACCAAGTAAAGAAGTCAGTGTCGGAGATATTATAACGATAAACCTCAACCCTCTGAAAAAGACCGTAAAAGTCAAAGAAATTTTGAAGAACAGAGTCGGAGCGAAAGATGTAGCCACATATATGGAAGACCTTACACCTCAATCGGAATACGACAAAATTCAAATGATGCACGATATGATGTTTGAAAAACGTGATTCCCATATCGGCAGACCAACGAAGAAAGACAGAAGAAATATAGAAAAATTCAAAAACGCCGAAAACGACAGCATTTATTGATGAATCAATGCCGCTTTTTCACTTCAAGATTTTGATATAGGTAACGAAAAAATTCGTTATTATACAACGAAAATTTTTATACCACTTATCGCAAAATTAGTGTTAAACATTAGCGAAATAATATTAAACATTAGTGAAATTATGTTAAACATAAGAGAGAAGACTGTAAAGAGGAATATAAGACATAGTAAAAATTGTAGGGTAAATTATGGAAACTGTTCTGAGTTTGATGTTCTGATTGTGGAAATCAATGATGGTAAAAGGATACGCAAGTACTCAATAAATGCAAAATACCTTTCCCCTCATAAAGATTCTATTCGTTTCTATCCTGAGACAAATAATGGTGTGGTTATAATAAAATGGAATCATGAAATTGAAAACTACATAAACGAAGTACAATAGGCTACGATTATTTGTAGTCAAATAGTTTTATATTATGAATGACTTTGAAGAATATATAAGACAAGGCGAACCTCATAAAAGAGAAAAAGGTTATGCGTGGCAAACCGCTATCGGCTTGCAAGCTGTTGATGACTTAAAGCCATCCGAATATCTTATACAGACGGCACGCCAACATATTGAGGGGGATATAACCATAGAGGAAGCAAAACAACTGATTGATAGTTACTATCAGAGTAAAACAGTGAGAACTGACATTGAGGATAGAACGGAAGAAGCAGATAAAGTATCTGCACGTATCGCCGAAATATTATCGGAGAAAACGTTTACATTCTCTCCCATTGAGTATATCACAATTCATCGCCGACTTTTTCAAGGCATTTATAAATTTGCCGGAAAGGTCAGAGATTATAACATCACTAAAAAGGAATGGGTGCTAAAAGGTGAAACCGTTCTATATGCAAGTGCCGATAGCATACGTGATACTCTTGATTATGACTTTGGTCAAGAAAAGAATTTTAGCTACAAAGATTTGAATATTAATGAAGCAATCTCACATATAGTTAAGTTTATTTCCGGGGTTTGGCAAATTCATGCTTTCGGAGAAGGAAATACTCGTACAACGGCTGTATTTACCATAAAATACCTACGCACTTTCAGATTTGACATCAGCAACGAAGCATTTGCCAATCATTCGTGGTATTTCCGCAATGCCTTAGTCCGCGCTAACTACAATAATTTGAGCAAAGGCATCTACGCTACTACAGAATATATTGAAGCATTCTTCCGAAACTTGATTCTACATGAGCATAACGAGCTAAAGAACCGAACAATGCTTGTGCAGGAATCTTTCCTGCAAGATACTAAAAGTACAAATTCTTCAAACGAAAGCAATTCAAAGTGCAATATCTGCACTTTGAATTGCACTTTGGAAGAAATAGCGGTGCTTAATTTCTTACGAGAACAGCCAAAAGCTACGCAAAAAGAAATTGCTGCACATATAGGCAAATCTGAGAGAACTATAAAAACCATTACCGTAAATTTGACCGACAAGGGTATCATTGAACGCAAAAATGGTAAAAGAAACGGCTTTTGGAAGATAATAACAAATGATTAAAATAAATATTTGTAACTTTGCAGTTCCAATTATAGAGGACAAAAATGAATGTAGAAAGAAACGAAGAAACAGATTGCAAATGGTATGTACTCAAAACCATTTTTTCAAGAGAAATGAAAATAAAGGAACTCTTGGACGAAAAAAACATAGAGTCCTTTATTCCGATGAAATATAAAATAAAGGTTGTAAAAGGAAGAAAAACGAAAGTCTTGGCTCCTGCAATCAACGATTTTGTTTTTGTTCATACCGACAAGAAAACTCTTGAAGACTTTAAGCAAGAAGTTCTGACGAAATTTTCCTACAACACTTATTTCTTAACGCGTAAAGAGGGCGAAAAAAGAAAGATAGAGACCGTTCCCGATAAGCAGATGAATGAATTTATAAGAGTTGCCAACCATTTGGACGATGATATAACGTTTTATAAAACCGAAGAAGTGGAATTGAAAAAAGGTATGAAAGTTCGCGTTATCGGTGGCATTTATGACGGAATTGAGGGCGTGCTGTTGAAAATTCAGGGCAAAAGAAACAAACGTATTTTTATGGAAATACCCGGTGTTGCGATAGCCATTTCGTCCGTTACTCCCGATCTGATTGAAATAATCAAATAAGTTTCATTTCGCTGCACGTTATTCTTATACATACATAAGAATATGATGTGTGATTTGCCGAAAATATCGGCACTTATCGGTTTGCTACCGTGTTTATAGGTTTTAATCAAACGAAATTTCATCTGCAAAACGGATATAAAAAGAAATATTTTTATACCTTTGCAAAAGACAAAATCAGATAATAATCAATTAATACATAATTACAATGGCAAAAGAAGTTCAATCGGATGTAAATACCGAGAAGTTAGAGAAGTTAAAAGTACTTCAATCGGCGTTAGACAAGATAGAGAAAAGTTATGGTAAAGGTTCGGTAATGAAACTTGGCGAAAGACATGCAGATAAAGTTGAGGTTATACCTACGGGTAGTCTTTCTTTGGATATAGCATTAGGTGTGGGCGGCTTACCAAAAGGCAGAATAATTGAGATATATGGTCCCGAGTCCTCAGGTAAGACAACTCTTGCAACGCATTGCATTGCCGAAGCACAAAAACAAGGTGGAATTGCAGCCTTTATTGATGCCGAGCATGCTTTTGATGCTTTCTATGCACAAAAACTTGGCGTTGATATAGACAATCTTTACATATCTCAACCCGACAATGGCGAGCAGGCATTGGAGATTGCGGAAAATCTTATCTCTTCGGGGGCTATCGACATCATAGTTATCGACTCCGTAGCCGCACTTACTCCTAAGAGTGAGATTGAGGGCGAAATGGGAGACAGCAAAATGGGTTTGCAAGCAAGACTTATGTCGCAGGCTTTGAGAAAACTGACCTCAACGATAAGCAAAACTAAGTGCTGCTGCATATTTATCAACCAATTGAGAGATAAGATTGGCGTTTTGTACGGTTCGCCCGAAACGACAACAGGTGGTAATGCCTTGAAATTTTATTCTTCGGTTCGTTTGGACATAAGAAGAGTTTCGCAGATAAAAGACGGCGACAAAATTTTGGGCAATAGAGTAAAGGTAAAGATTGCAAAGAACAAGGTTGCTCCACCATTCAAGACTGTTGAGTTTGACTTGATGTTTGGCGAGGGAATATCGCGTATCGGAGAGATCTTGGATATAGCAGTAGAACATAACATCGTAAAGAAGAGCGGTTCTTGGTTTTCGTATGGAGAAAGTAAATTGGCACAAGGCAGAGATGCGGTAAAAAATCTTTTGAAGGACAATCCGGAACTTGCACAAGAGATAGAAGACAAAGTCAGAGAAATTTTAATAGAATCTTAAATTTTAATAATAGCGACAGCTTCATTTCAAAAATTCAAATGAAGCTGTTATTGCAAATTTTCATAAGTATTAACAAATAAAATTTATTGGTCATGAAAGCAGAAACAAATCTGACAGAATTAGTGAATCTGTATTCATTGCAGAAAACACTTCGTTTTGAATTAATCCCACAGGGCAAAACATTAGAAAACATTGAGAAAAATGGTATTCTTACACAAGATAACCAAAGAGCAGACGATTACGAAAAAGTCAAAAAACTTATTGATGAGTATCATAAGCACCATATTGAAATAAGTCTTGACGATTGTCGCCTTGAAGGTTTAGAGGAATATAAAGAACTCTACGAAAAGAAAGATGATTTGAAAAAAATTCAAGAGAATCTACGAAAACAAATCGTTAAAAGTTTAACGGAGAACGAAAGGTATAAAGACAAACGTCTATTCTCTGATAAACTCTTCAAAGAAGATCTTCCGAATTATCTAAAAGATAGAGAACAAGACAAAGCTCTTGTTAAAAAATTTGAAAAATTCACCACATATTTTACTGGATTTAACGAAAACAGAAAAAATATGTATTCTTCCGAAGACAAACCTACCTCAATTGCTTATAGATTAATCCATGAAAATTTACCTAAGTTTATAGACAATTTACATATTTTTGATAAAATTAAAGAAACAACAATCAAAGATGATTTTGATAAGATTGTTGAAAAATTAAACAAGCATCTAAAAATTCATATCAAATCATTTGACGAAATTTTCTCTATTGAATATTTCAATAAAACTCTTAGCCAAAAACAAATAGACAATTATAACAATATAATTGGAGGAATGTCTTTTGAGAATGGTACAAAGATACAAGGCTTAAACGAATATATTAATCGTTACAATCAAAAGCAGGAAGATAAACATCAAAAACTTCCTTGCGTCAAAACACTTTATAAGCAAATACTCAGTGATAGAGAAAAAATATCGTGGATTCCAGAACAATTTGATGATGATAAACAAATGGCAGAAAGTATTTCGAATTTGTACAATGAAATGCTTCCAATTATTAAAGATGATCTACTTCCGCTAATGGCTAATATAGGCGATTATGATCTTAGCAAAATATTTATCTCCAACGACTCTGCTTTAACAACAATATCTCAACGAATTTTTGGAGCTTACAACGTTTACACTCTTGCAATAATAGAAAAATTAAAAAGTGATAAACCTAAATCAAAAAGACAATCCGAGTCTAAGTATTTAGACGAAATTGACAAAAACTTCAAAAATATGAAAAGTTTCAGTATTGCAAAACTAAACAATGCCGTAAAAGGCAAATACGATAAAACAATAGAAAATTATATCAAGGTTTTCGGGGCTTTTGACGAAGAAGAGAACTTGCTACAACGATTAGAAACAGCCTATAACGAAGCTGAGCCTATACTTAATAATATAGAAGACAGATGCAAAAATATTAATCAAGACAAAGATGCTGTTGAAAAGATTAAAACATTATTAGATGCTTTGAAAGATATTCAACATTTTGCAAAACTTCTATTATGTGATAACGACGAAACTGAAATAGATGCGGAGTTTTATAATAAATTACATGATATATGGGTAAAATTGGACAAGATAACACCTATATATAATATGGTGAGAAATTATGTTACAAAGAAACCTTATTCAGAAGAAAAAATCAAATTGAATTTTGAAAAATCTACACTATTAGGCGGCTGGGATTTGAACAAAGAAAAAAATAATTTATCAGTTATACTCCGCAAAGATAATTTGTATTACTTAGGGATTATGAAAAAAGATAATAACAAAATCTTTGATAGTACAAATATCAAAACCGATGGCGTTTGTTTTGAGAAAATGGAATACAAACTACTTCCTGATCCAAAGAAAATGCTGCCAAAGGTATTCTTTTCAAAAAAATGTTCAAAGGACTTTAACCCGAACGACAAAATATTAGAAATTAAGGAAAATGAAAGTTTCAAGAAAACAAGCAGTAATTTCAATATTGAGCAATGTCGTAAATTAATAGACTTCTATAAAGAATCTATCAATAAACATAAAGATTGGCAAAAATTTAATTTCCAATTCTCTGACACTAAAACTTACAATGACATAAACGAATTTTACAACGAAGTTGAAAAACAAGGTTATAAAATATCTTTTTGTAAAATTTCTGAGGATTATATAAATGAGTTGGTGAAAGACAATAAACTTTATTTGTTTAAGATTTGGAACAAAGACTTTTCAAAATATAGCAAAGGAACTCCAAATACGCACACTCTTTATTGGAAACAAATATTTGCACCTGAAAATATCAACAATGTCGTATATAAACTAAACGGACAAGCCGAAATATTTTTTAGGCAAGCAAGTATTTCTCAAAAAAACGTTATCAAACATTTGGCAAACAAACCTGTTAAAAACAAGAATATAAAAAACGAAAAAAAGGAAAGTACGTTCAGTTATGATTTAGTAAAAGATAAACGTTTTACTATGGATAAATTCCATTTCCACGTACCGATTACTATTAATTTCAAGGCAAAAGGAATAAATAATACCAATCCTATTGTCAATAATCTAATTCGTCAAAACAAGATAGAACATATTATTGGTATAGATAGAGGCGAAAGGCATTTGCTTTATCTTTCTCTTATAGATTTGAAAGGAAATATCATTGAACAAAAGTCGTTGAATGAAATCATAAACAACTACAATGGCAATGAATATAAAACAGATTACCATACCTTGCTTGATGATAAGGAAAAAGAAAGAAAAGATGCCCGACTTTCGTGGAATACTATTGAAAATATCAAAGAACTCAAAGACGGGTATATGAGCCAAGTTGTGCATATTATCTCACAAATGATTGTGAAGTACAATGCAATAGTTGTTTTGGAAGACCTTAATCATGGCTTTGTTCGTGGTCGCCAGAAGATAGAAAAACAAGTTTATGAAAAATTTGAGCATAAACTTATTGATAAACTAAACTATTATGTCGATAAGAATGCCGATAGCAATGCCGTTGGAGGACTTTACAATGCTTTGCAACTAACAAATCCATTTGATAGTTTTGAAAAATTAGGAAAACAAAGCGGCTGTTTATTCTATATCCCTGCTTGGAAAACAAGTAAGATTGATCCCGTTACTGGATTTATTAATATGTTTACAAATCTCAAATACGAATCAGTGGAAAAATCAAAGAAGTTCTTTTCAAAGTTTGACGATATTAGATACAATAAAGAAAAAAATAGGTTTGAATTTGATGTTTCATTTGATAAATTCGATAGTGATTTTGTCCGTATTACACAGGAAAGTAAATTACATTGGACGCTTTGCAGTGTTGGTCAGCGTATAGAATTAGTAAAAGAGAATAATGGTTATAAACCTAATGAAATAAATTTAACTGATGCTTTCAAATCAGTGTTTAATACTAATAAAATAGAGATAAACACTGCTAAACTGAATAGAGAGATTGGTAAAATCAATGATACAGCGTTTTTCAAGGAACTTATGCGTTTAATGAAATTGTTATTACAAATGAGAAATAGTAAGCCAAATTCAATAGAGAAGAACGACGATTATATTATCTCTCCTGTTGCAGACGAAAATGGAGTATTCTTTGACAGCAGTAAAGTTGAAGACAATGGCAATTTGCCAAAAGATGCCGATGCCAACGGAGCATACAATATTGCTCGCAAAGGCTTGTATGTAATACACCAAATAAAGCAAAGCGAAGATGATAAAAAAATCGATTTCAAAGATTTCAACCCACGTTGGTTAAAATTCATTCAGCAAAAACTATATTTGAATGATTGATTACATTCTTATATCAGAATTAAATGATTTTATCTTTTGTCCGTATTCCATATACCTGCACAATGCGTATATGGAAACGGATAAGGATTTCTATTCTGCCACGCCGCAAATTCAAGGAACTATTGCTCATGAATCGGTGGACAACAAAAACAGTAGCACAAAAAAAGATGTATTATTGGCTATGCCTGTGTTTTCCGAACAATTTGGAATTATGGGGAAAATAGATGTATATAAAATCAAAGAACAAACGCTTATTGAACGTAAATATAAATTAAACAAAATATATAGAGGACAAATATATCAGTTATGGGCTCAGTATCTATGCCTTAAAGAAATGGGATACGGTGTGAAGAAAATAAGTTTTTATGAAATATCTACAAATAAAACATTGCCTATCAATCTGCCAACGAAAGATGATATAAAAGAATTTAGTGATTTCATTGAACAATTTCGGTCTTATGATCCCGATTCCGCAATACAGGTCAATAATAATAAATGTACTCACTGTATATATTGCAACCTCTGTGATAAAACAGATTTAGAAAATGTTTTCCAATAAAGATATAGAAATGCGGTCTATCTTTGTAATTAATTGTATTAAAGATAGAAATTTGCGAGTTAGCAATGGAGAACTTTTATTAGAAGAAATAGAAGAGTCTGCACATAACAAAATTTTGACCAAAATGCCTTTTCAAAAATTATTGGCACTTTTTATTGTCGGGCATATCCATATAACAACACCATTAATAGAAAAATGCAAAAAATTCGGAGTTGCATTGATTGTAGTCAAACCCAATTGGCGTCCTGTGTTTTATTGGTCAGATTCGGCAGAAGCCAATTATTTATTGCGTATAAAACAATATAAATTTGATGCTGATGATATTTCTTTGGCTCGTAATATTATTACTAATAAAATTTGCAACCAAAAAATTCTTCTTGATAAAACAAGGCGAAAAGATATTTTGACACTTAATGCTATTAATTGTTGTATCAGATGTCTTGAACTAATAAATACAACTGCGAATTATAAAGAACTTTTGGGGATAGAGGGGTTGGTCGCCAAGCAATTTTTTTGTGCTTATTTTCAAGACTACAATTGGAAAGCACGACTTCCTCGTACAAAATGCGACTACATAAATACAATATTAGATATAGGTTACTCTATTCTTTTCAATTACGTGGAATGTTTTTTGCGAATGTTCGGTTTTGATTTGTATAGAGGTATATTTCATAGGCAATGGTTCAAACGCAAATCTCTTGTATGCGATATAATGGAACCTTTTCGTTGTATTATTGACAATGCTACAAGAGCGGCTTTGAATAGAAATCAATTCACAGAAAAAGATTTTAATTTCAGTAAAGGAGAATTTTTGCTTAAACACGAACGCAGTAGTTATTATACAAAAGTGTTCTTTGATGAATTAATTTATTATAAAAACAGTATTTTTATGTATGTCAGGAATTACTATCGCTGTTTTATGCGAGAGTCCGTTCCTGAAAATTATCCAAAATTTGAAATATAATGTTAGTAATAAGTTATGATATAAAAGATGACAAAAAGCGTACGCAATTCTCCAAAATGCTTGTACGCAATGGGGCTATTCGATTACAGTATTCTGTTTATGAAGTTAATAATAGCAAAAGAGTTATGGACAATATTTCGCTTCGGATTGATGAATTTATGAAAGATTGTGAGGGAAGCGACAGCATAATTATTTTTGACATAGCGGCGATAAAATTAAAAAAGTATGGTAATGCAATCCATAGAGACAAGGATATTGTTTATTTTTGATATATTGCAAACCTCGGTGTGTATAAATATAAAATAAACTTCAACAGTTTAATTTTTAATCATTTATAACTTTTGATATTTTTAGGTAGGGTTTATAAGTTATATTGATTTACAAAAATAATTTTTTACAAATCTATTGCTATATCATAATTTCTTTATACCTTTGCAAAGTCTTAGATAGTTTTTGCTGTCTATAAGACGAACTAAATTTCTACTATTGTAGATGCATACGGCAACGCCAAGGTGTTCGCCCAGTCTATAAGACGAACTAAATTTCTACTATTGTAGAT
>OMYR01000041.1 GCA_900315335.1 uncultured Bacteroidales bacterium | reverse complement strand
CCTCTGACAATATCGTATGAGGATTTTATTAAATTTTTGATGTTTGCTACTCCTATTATCATCGTATTTATGCTTTGAAAGTACAAAGATATACAAAAAAACAATATCCCCAAATTTTTTATTGCTATCCGATAAATATATTTTTTGAAACAAACAAAATAGGACTGAATTTATTTGCATAATTCAACTTAAACCTGTCTTCAATAAATTAATTATAAATACCACTTCACTGATGTTTAACACTATTTCACTGATGTTTAACACTAATTTACTAATGTGAGACACTAGTTTTTTAATAACACTTCAAAATAAAACTACTTGTTATCTTCTTATAATTTCAACTTGTGAGACCGTAGGATTTTTACGTTTCACCTGAATTTGAGCCGATATTCTTTCTTTCAAATCGGCAACATGGGAAATAATTCCCACCTTTGAAAAACGTTTTTCTCCATTGACTCCACCTATCTGATGCAGTTTTTCCAAAGTCTCCATAACCACGTTCAAGTATTCCCCGCTTAACGTTCCGAAACCTTCATCGATAAACAGAATATCACAAAAAGCATTATTGGTGCTCATCTTTGCCAAACCCAATGCCAACGACAATGAAACGATAAAACTCTCCCCTCCCGAAAGATTAGCCGAAGAAGAGGTTAAACCGCCCTCAAATTTATCCTTTATAAATATGCTTAAAGTGTCAGGCTGCGAACAAAGTTCAAAACGGTCTGAAAATCTATTGAGATAATAATTCGATTTATTCAACAAGTCGTCCAAGATAAAACTTTGGGCAATCTTGCGGAATTTATTACCGTCTGCCGAACCAAAATCCTTTGACAATTGAGCCCATTTCAGTTCTTCTTGCTCCAACATCTCTTTTTCTTTGAGTTTTGTCTGATACAAGACTGTGTTCTTCTCATTTTCTTGCAGTTTTGTCTGATTTGCGCCATTTGAGAATTGAAGTTGCTTTATCGTTTCTTGTATTTCAGAGATTTTTTGCTGCAAAAACTCTTTATTTTCGCATTTCTCAAAATGTAAATCCATATTCTGCAAATCCTTTATCTGTTGATTGATTTGTTCAATAGCACCTTTGATTTGCGAAACCTCACTTTGCTTTTCTTCGTGCCTCTTTTGAATGGCTGCTATCGTGGTTTGAGAATAATTTTTCAATTGTTCAACATTCTCAATGGTAATATTGGGATTTTCTTGTTTGAAATCGTTAATATCTTTATCGCAATGTTTGATATTTTCTCTTAAATTCTCGATATTTGCTTTCCAAGTAGCGTATTTTTCTTTGAAATCCGAAAACTGAATAATCAAATCGCTGACTTGTTTAGGCTCTATATTTTCGTTTTCCCATTTATTGACACTTTCATCTAAGGATTGGCGGAAATTCAAACACTGACTTATCAATTTTTGCAAGTCTTCCTTTTCGTGTTTTACTTTCAAAAGTCTGTTTTTATCACTTTCCAATCTCGCTATATCATTACTTAAAGTATTGGCAAGAGTCTGTGTTTTATTGATAAGTTCTATCTGCGTTTCTATTTCAAGTTTTTTGTTTTCTATTGCAATAGATATGTTGTCCAATGAAGCAATGCCGAGTTTTTCCTGATAAGACTTCACCTTTAATATATAGGTATCGTAATTCTTTTGTTGATTTGCTTTTTCGTCTTGAAGTTTTGATAAATTTTTCTTTAACTGCGAAATCAAAGCATCTGCTTCGGCTTTTTTGTGATTATTATCTTGCAATTGCTTTTGAGCGTTGTTCATTTCAGTATGTAACGGCTCTACAATTTTTGCAAAATCCTCATCATTGATTATCTCTTTTATTTTCTGACCGCATAACGGGCAGGCATCGCCTACCGAAAGTTTCATACGGGTTTGCTTTGCCCAGTTATCCAATGAACTTGCTATTTTTTCGTATTTGCTTTTGCTTTCATTGTATGCTACTTCGTATTTTTTGGCAAGAGCATTGATTTGCTCCAAATCCGTTTCTGCTTTTTTTATCTGCGAGAGAGTTTCGTCTGTCTGTGTTTGGGTATTTTTTATTTGCAATCGGATATTATTCAAAAGACTTATGTTTTTATCTAATAATGACAAGCAGTCTTTGTCGTCATTATGTTTTTTACGCTTTGCATTCAAAGAGTTTATGTCTATTGAGCAATATTCTTTTTGCTTGGCATTTATTTGATTTTGTTTATCATTTATTTCTTTGTCTATATCTGCGTGCGATTGGTTAAGGGTGTCCAAAAGATTTTTATCGTATTTGAGTCCGGCAGTTATTAAAAAGAATTTTTTCTTGTAAGACACTACTTGATTAGTCTGAGTAATCAGTGAAGCGTTATATTCATTTTTAAGTTTTATAATATTTCTTAAAGCAATGGTTTTATTCCATAGTTCGATAGTTTGATTTTCCTGTTTGTACTGCTCACTATCCAAATAATTTTGTACTTGTTGTAATTTGTCTTGATTAATTGTTTTTTGTTTGGAAAGATTATCCAAACTAACCAAATAATCTACCTTTTTTTTCAAAGCATCTTCCTCTTGCCGTTTTTGTTTCAACTCGGTATCGAATTGAGCAATGGCGGTTTCTATTGCTTGCTTTTCTTCGTCGGATAGTAATGTAACGGAATTTAATTCAATATTTTTGTCGTTAAGAAGTCTTTCTTTTTCAGAGTGAATTCTAAAAATATTTCTGCCGATAGTAGCATAAAGCTCGGTTTGAGTAAGTTTTTCCAAGATTTCACTTTTCTCTTTTTCGTCGCTCTTCAAAAATTTTGTAAATTCCCCTTGCGAGAGCATACAAGTACGACAGAATTGCTCAAAAGTCATACCCACACATTTGGATATTTCTTCCTTTATCTCGTTATCTTTCTTGAAATACGTGTTATCGGTTTTGCAAGTGAGTTCCCATTCAATTTTTTGAATTTTGCCATCATTCCTGTTATGGGCTTTTCTTACCTCCCATTTGGCGACATATTCTTTGTTTTGGCTATCTATAAACTCCAATTCGCTATAACCATCGGTTGAATTTCGCCTTAACAACAATCTTGCATCATTTGCAGATATAGTTTGGGTATTATTGTCGGAGTTTTTAAGTGTTGTAAAACCTGTAATATTTCCTTGTATATTGGCACTCATTCGTGGAGTTGTCTTGTACAAAGCCAAACATATTGCGTCCAATATTGTGGTTTTTCCGCTGCCTGTATCTCCTGTTATAAGGAATAATGGTTCGCTTTTCAAAACTTCACTCTGAAAATCAATCTTAGCATGTTCTATCGATGCTATATTATGTATTGTCAATGTTTTCAGTATCATCTTCAATCCTCCGTTACTTGATAATTCATTGCATAATCAATCATCTGCTTGAACTCATCGCTCAAAACCACTCCTTTCTTTTCCATATAATCTGTCGCTATATCAACAGGTGTCATTTGCTTTAATTCTTCAACGGTTATTATTTCCTTGTCCTTTGAAGTATTGTTTTGTTGCTCTCTTTCGATATTAAAAGTACAGAAATACGCTCCTACGCTATTACATAATTCTATCGCCTTTTCCTTACTATTAACGGGAAGATAATCTTTAACCTTAACATTAAAACGAATAAAGCAATCCTTCAACTCATCTTTATGATTATTTACATAGTTAAAGACATCATCAAAAGGAATACTTTGATTAGGTACAGTTTTAAGCGGCATATCGTCTTTTATTTCGATAGGAGTGATTTTTGTTTGCTCTTCGTCTATTTCTACCAACGAAACGCTATGCGTATAATCCTCATTAAAAGAAACACTGATTGGCGAGCCGCAATATCTTGCCTTGTTGTTGGAAGTTTTCAAGGTCTGCGGAAAATGAATATGCCCTAACGCAATGTAAGAATAAGTTTCGCCCAATTTTTCCAACGGATAAAACTCCATATCTTGCACATGAAGGCTTTTGCTTCTTATCTCGCTGTTGGTAACAGCCAAATGACAGGAAAGAATTACGGGTAAATTGTTTTGATTTATTTGTTTGATATAATCTTCCAAGCCTTCAAACATATTATCGGCATAACGAGAATAAAAATGAGGGATTGCCGCAACATAGCCTTTGAGTTCGTTACCGTTTTTTATTTCAATAATATGTTTTGAATAATCTACGGTTTCGTTTTGCTTTTCAATATTTCCCACAACAAAGACATTGAAACATGACCAAAGGCTGCTGCTTATCTCCAATTTGCTCGGAGAATCGTGATTACCCGCCGTTACAACTATAATCATATTGGGACAAGATTGATGAATGGTAAGCATAGCATCGGTATAAACCTTTTGTATCGTTGAAGAGGGCGAAGATAAATTATAAACATCGCCACTCAAAATCATACAGTCGGGTTTATGTTCAAAGACAATATCCGCCAATTGTTTTAAGAAATTCTTTTCGCTTTCTATTCTATCATAACCGTAAAGCACATTACCCAAATGCCAGTCTGAGGTATGGAGGATTTTCAACATTGTATTATTAGTATTTTTGGATTTAACAAAACAATTTTTTGAATTACAAAATTATGTTTTTTTGTCTTTTTATTAAGTTTTTTTATAAAATAATTTGCCGATACAATAATTATTTGTAATTTTGAAGTCTGAAAAATAGTATAAAAACGTAATATCACAGACACGATGAAAAAGATATTTTTTATGGCAATGATTTCGTGCGTTGCGCTATCTGCAAGTTTAACTTCTCTTGCATCGGGAGACTGGAGAAAAGGTATTTGGAACAGAGATGTATCTGAAAATTTACTAAGTCTAAACATCGAAGCACTTCCTATAATAACAGAAGCATTCAAGAATACAACGCCTTGGGCAGGTGGCTTTAACCTTGGCTACGAATATAAGATGCGTCCAAGTATCATTCACAACAAAATATCTTTTGGCTTAGGTGGTCATATAGGTGTTAGTCGCTATTTCGGAAAGAGTATCAGCACTCCTGTTTATGGTCATAACTTGGATCAGTTTTGGGATCACTATAAGTCATATACCGAAATTCCCATTATGCTTGATGCAAACGTTTATTGGAACTTCAAAAGAAGTAATCTGTTTATAGGCGTAAGTGCAGGTATCAACCTTATGCTTGGACAAAGAGATGCTTCCCTTGAAATGATTGATACAATCAATACAAAAGATTTTGAAGACGCTTACAAACTTACTCATAACAAGGAAGTGGATATGATTTCCATTCAAAAAGATGCAAACAACGTTGCATTGAATCATATCTTGCTAACATTTAGAGGTATGATTGGTTATACGTATGAACTTTCCCAAGATTGGAGTTTAAGAGTCAAAGCCGGCGTTGAATATCAAGGCAAATACTCTGATGAATTTAAGGGTTACCATATAGATTCCGACTATATAGACCGATACCACAACGAAGACTCTCCTTCAATGCTTAATCCGTTCTTCTCAATCGGAATTGTTTATTCTCTATAAAGAAATATGCAGTTATTTTTTATTTCTCAATACAACAAAGAAGATATAATAACGCTCGACAAAGAAGAGTCGGCACATATTTCAAAGGTTTTGAGACTTAAAGAAGGTGAAAAGATTTCCCTTACCGACGGCAAGGGAAATCTTTTCACGTCTGTCATATTGGAATCCACTCCGAAAAGATGCACTGTCAAAATCACGGATATTGAAGAAAACTACCAAAAACGTGATTTCAAAATACATCTTGCCATAGCCCCTACAAAAAATATCAACCGCATCGAATGGTTGTTGGAAAAAGTTGTCGAGATTGGCATTGACGAAATAACTCCATTATTAACCGAACACAGCGAAAGAAAAAACATCAATATAGAACGCTTGGATAAAATCATAGTGTCTGCAATGAAGCAATCTATAAAATGTTTCAAACCGAAGTTGAATGATTTGACAAAATTCTCCACCTTGTTAAACAATCTTAAAGACGAGAAAAAATACCTTTGTTGTTGCAGCGACGAAGAGAAAATCTTAATAAAAAATGATTATAAATCACACGAAGATGTTGTTATATTCATCGGTCCCGAGGGCGACTTTTCTCCAACCGAAGTTACGCAAGCAAAACAAAAAGGTTGCAAACTTATCACTTTGGGAGAACAACGTCTTAGAACTGAAACGGCAGGTCTTTACGCTGTAAGCACTATACATTTTCTTAATCAATGAAAAGAATTTCCGCATTTTTAATAATAGCAATCTCGTTATTAACATCAGTGTTTGCACAAACTTCCACCATTGCATTGCTTAAATATAATGGTGGTGGTGATTGGTACGCCAACCCAACATCATTAACAAACCTAATAAGTTTTTGCAATAAGGAATTAAAAACCAAACTATCCGAAAACTACGCAACCGTTGAAGTCGGTTCAAGTGAATTGTTTTTATATCCTTTTGTACATTTGACGGGACACGGCAATATTGTCTTTTCCGACAGTGAAGCAAAAAATCTTCGCACGTATCTTTTGGGTGGCGGTTTCCTACATATCGATGACAACTACGGATTGGATAAATTCATAAGACGAGAAATGAAAAAAGTCTTTCCTGAATTGGATTTTGTGGAAATACCATTCAATCACCCGATATATCATCAAAAGTTTGATTTTCCTAATGGTCTGCCAAAAATTCACGAACACGACAATAAAAATCCGCAAGGTTTCGGTTTGTTTTGGGAAGGTCGTTTGATATGTTTTTATTCTTACGAAACGGATTTGGGAGATGGCTGGGAGGACACCTTTGTGCATAACGACACTGAGGAACGCCATTTGAAGGCTTTGCAAATGGGAGCCAACCTTATCCAATTTGTTTTCATCCAATAAAGCAAACGGTTTCAATAGACTATTGTATGCCATGCGTCATATCTGGTATTGTAACAATATCACTTGTCATAAATTCCACCCTTGCAATCATTCTTTCCTGCTTCGTAGTGTCTTTTTGCCGAAGCAATTCGTTTGTCAGCTTCACGTCGAATCTGCTTAATGTAATCTTCTAAATTTGTCATTACTTGTATTTATTTAACGTGAGTTCGACGAATTTAATTA
Organism: uncultured Bacteroidales bacterium; assembly: GCA_900315335.1. Lineage (GTDB taxonomy): Bacteria > Bacteroidota > Bacteroidia > Bacteroidales > P3 > Scybalousia_A. The sequence continues at coordinate 22,706 of OMYR01000041.1, read as the reverse complement.
TTGGAAATTAGTTAATTATACATTTTTCTAAAAAATATAAGAATAATTCTTTAAGTTTTTTCAGTATTTGAACAAAATTTAGGAGATATTAATCATACAAATTCATAAACATCGTTTATATATGGGTATTACAAATATTTAATCTTCTGATAATCTTTTGATTAATTTTCGTCGAACTCACGTTAAAGTTATGTTTATTACTATTTTAGTTATTTAACTGAAAGTTCAATAAAATATAATTATTTACCAAAATGTTGATTAGAAAAAATTGACATAACTTTATTTCTTGACCTTATATCTAATCCACAAGGTGTTGTTTATCGGGGTGCATTCAACAAGTTTTAGTTTTATTGGGCTTTCCGTTTCTTTCAATCCGTCAAAAAGACAAGGTTGATTTACTCTACCGTCAATACCAGGTGCAAGAATCAAACTGATTTCATTCAATAAGCCTGCGGTTAGAAAACTGCCGTTGATTGCTCCACCACCTATAATTGCTATACGAGGAGAGTCAAATTCGTTGGCTAATATTTCGGTTATTTTATTCAAATCTATGTGATTTTCGCCAGCAACGATATAAGAAATGTTCCTTTGTCTTAAATAATGCAGATACTCTTTGCTGACTTTTTGTGATAACGCACAAACCAACGGCTTGCCGTCAATCTGTTCGTCATTCGACCAAAGCAAAGTGCCTTTGGTATCCATAACAACGCTATATCCGTTTTTGCTTTCAACTGCTTTCCAAAATGTGTCTTGTTTGATTGGCTCGGTGTTTTTTGCAACGAAACTGCCAGATAGTGCAAAATGCCTTTCGGCTGTTATCTTGCCGCTTATTCTCGTCGGGACATTTAATTGTTCAAGTATTCTGTAATAATCATCGCCGCCTTCCAATTGTTCGGTCATATCACAGTCTATTCTGCCGTCAATACTTGACATCATGTGGCAAATAATGTAAGGTTTCATTTGATAAAAATATTTTTTAGTTTATAAATTTGCTATACATCAGTTGCAAATGTACAACAATATAATTGAATAACTGCAAGTATTATAAGTATTTTTTGAATTTATTGCAAAAATAATGAAAGTAAAGACACAAAAAATCAAAATAAAAATAAAAGGATTGCCGATAAGACAATCCTTAATACATCTATATATAATGTTTATAAACTTGTTGTCTGACTACTTTGCAAAAGCGTGTTGCAAAACGTCTTTGGCTGTATCGACGTAGTGGAAAGACATACCCTCCAAATACTTGGCATTAATATCTTCTATGTCTTTTTGGTTTTGCTTTGAAAGGATAATATCGGTTATCTTACCTCGCTTGGCAGCTAAAATCTTTTCTTTTATACCTCCGACAGGCAGAACTTTACCTCTTAAAGTAATCTCCCCAGTCATTGCAACAGTGTGCCTAACTTTTTTATTAGTTAAAGCAGATAGCATAGCCGTTAGCATTGTTATTCCAGCCGAAGGACCGTCCTTTGGCGTAGCACCCTCAGGACAGTGAATGTTTATATCTATGTTTTCAAACAAATCTTCTTTGATTTTTAAGACTTTTGCGTTGGATTTGATGTATTCAAAAGCCAATAAAGCACTCTCTTTCATTACATCGCCCAAATTACCCGTAAGATTTATCGCACCTTTACCTTTGCAAACAGAAGATTCAACGAAAAGTATCTCTCCTCCGACCTCAGTCCAAGCCAAACCCGTAACAACTCCGACGGAATCTTCCTCCAAACTGTTTTCGTGATATGAAGTCGGAAGACCTAAGATTGGTTGCAAGTCTTTTATCTCTATGTTTTTCTTGTAATTTTGTTCGGAAGCAATTTGAACAACTCTCGAACGGACAAGTTTTGCAATAACTTTATCCAATCGTCTTACTCCCGATTCGCGTGTATAATTATTAATAATGTATGATAAGACATCGTCGTTTAAGGCAAATTGTCTTTTTGTCAGACCATTCGCTTTGATATTATTAGGAATAAGATGTTGTTTCGCTATTTGGAGCTTTTCCTGCTCAATGTAACCAGAAATATCTATTATCTCCATTCTGTCGATTAGTGCAGGATGAACGTTTTGCAGTGAATTTGCCGTTGCAATGAACATTACCTTGCTTAAATTGTAATCAATATCCAAATAGTTGTCATGGAATGCCGTGTTTTGTTCCGGGTCTAAAACTTCAAGCATTGCTGCCGCAGGGTCGCCATTAACACTCATGCCCATAATCTTATCAATCTCGTCCAAGACAAATACACAATTAGAGTGTTTGACTTTCGATAAAGATTTCAAAATTCGTCCCGGCATTGCACCTATATATGTTCTTCTGTGGCCACGTATCTCGCTTTCATCATTAACACCACCCAAAGCAACACGGATATATTCTCTGTTCATGGCTTTGGCAATACTTTTACCAAGAGAGGTCTTGCCGACTCCCGGAGGACCTACCAAACAGATAATTGGGGCAGTCATATCTTTCTTGACTTTCAAAACCGAAAGATGCTCTATAATTCTTTGTTTGACTTTCTCCAATCCGTAATGGTCTTCATCTAAGGTTTTTTTGGCTTTATCAATATTATAATTATCTTCGCTTACGTTGTCCCAAGGTAAATCAAGCATAAATCCGATATATGATAACTCAATAGAATAGTCAGGACTTTGTGGATGGATTGTTTCAAGTTTTTTTATTTCTTTATCAAAAGCCTCTTGAACTTCTTTTGACCACTTTTTCTTCTTTGATTTAGCAATCAATTCTCTAATGGTTTGGTCTGTCGGATTACCTCCGAGTTCTTCTTGAATAGTCTTTAACTGTTGGTTTAAGTAGTATTCTCGTTGCTGTTTGTTTAGATCGTTTGAGGCTTTCTTTTGAATTTGTTGTTTTATCTCTTGTTTTTTTATTTCTTCCGAAAGATAAGCGATAACCTTTTGTATTCGTTTTTTGAAATCGTTTATCTCCAAAAGTTTTTGTTTGTCTTCAAGTTTTATATCCAATTGTGCGGCAACGTGATTCAAAAGATAATATGGATTCTTGATGTTTTTGGGTCCAAGTAACGCTCCCGAAGGAACATTAGGCATCATACCCAAAAGTTGAACAAACATATCTTTCAACGTATCGGAAAATATAGTGGCATCTTTTGGCAGTTTTTTGCAACCATCGGGATTGATACTCCAAGTACATCTCCAATAGTCTTTGCCATCGATAAATTCGGTAAGATTGAAACGTTCGATACCTTGCAAAACAACCATAACGCTGTCGTCTTGTAAGGTGAAAACTTCATGAACTTTTGCCAAAACTCCAACTTTGAACAAATCGTCCATAGTTGGTTCGTCTTTGTCGTTGTTTTGAGATACGACACCGATAGTTTTTTTGTCTTTGAAACTATCTTTTAACAGTTGAATACTCTTTTTTCTGCCTGCGGCAATAGGCATCAATATTATCGGGAACACAACATTACCACGTACGGGTAACAATGGAATTATCGGTTCTACATCACTTAAATCCACATCGGGCGTTTCATTAATCGAAGAATGCAACAATGGTAACATATCAACCTTGTCGCTATCGGCTAATTTCAGTAAGTTCTCAAATTTCTCTAAATCCATTAAAACTTTTTCTTGTTTAGTGTTTATTCAAAAAAATCTCGGTCGCTGTGAGTTATTTTGTAGATATATCTTAGAATATCTTTATCAATCTCTGACATCTTGACATTTCGCCTTGCTTCAACAATCTCGGCAGTCTTGATAACCTTTTCTACATCATAATCACGTCTCTGACCCTTAGTTCCGCCCCATATAAAGGAAGGTATATAGTTACGTTGATACCCCGGACCAAAGACATTACTTCCTACGCCAATAACCGTGCCAGTATTGAACATTGTATTTATGCCGCATTTTGCATGATCTGCCATAATTGTTCCACAAAAAATAACTCCCGTAGGTTCAAAGGTGGAATGCTCGATACTCCAAAGTTTGATATTATCATAAGTGTTTTTCAAATTTGACGTATTGCTGTCTGCACCTATATTACACCACTCACCAAGCACACTATTGCCAAAATATCCGTCATGAGCCTTGTTGGAATAGCCTATAAACACGCAATCCTCAACCTCTCCGCCAACTTTACACGCAGGTCCTAAACTAACAGGTCCATATATCTTTGCACACATCTTTATAACAGATTTATCAAGCATTGAGAATGGTCCCCTGATTGCAGCATTCTCCATAATTTGACAATCTTTTCCGATATATATTGGTCCTTCTTGGGCGTTGAGTGTAGCAAATTCTACTTTTGCACTTTCTTCGACAAAAATATTTTCTTTTCCTATTACTCTATTTGTGTCTGACAAAGTGGCAGATTGTCTTCCTTGCGTTAGAATATCAAAATCTCTTTGTATTTCTTCTCCATTCAATGTAAAGATGCTGACCAACGAGCAAAGTATATTTAGCGAAAGAGGGTAGTCTATACGTTTTTTATTGATAGATACTTTTTTGTAAAAACTATCTTCACTTTCGCATTTTGCTATAAGTTGATTTTCGTAATAAATCTCTTCTCCTAAATTTAAGTTTATTATTTTATGAACTAAATCTTTTGTTGGTATAACCTTACCGTCAATAAAAATCATTTTGCTATCAACAGCAAATTCGTATTTGTTTTTCAAATAATTTTTCGTCAACGTATACGTTTTGGCGTTAAGGAGTTTTTCCCACTTTTCTCTTATTGTCATTATGCCGCATCTTATATCGCAAACCGGACGGGTATAAGTCAATGGTTTCAATGTTTCTCTTATTTCGGAATCAAAAAGAATGTATTTCATAATCTATATATTAAATTTCATCATTCTAACAACTGACAAAATTAGTATAATTTTCATTCAAAAAGTGTTAAACATTAAAAAATTTATGTGAGAAACTATTTTTTTAGTGTTAAATAAAAAATTTTTCTTTGTTTTTATTACTTTTGCAAAAATAAATTTGGCTATGGGGTATAGAGAGAATAAAGCACATATAGGTTTTTTCGGAAAGTGTAATGTAGGAAAAAGTTCGTTGATTAATGTTTTGACGGGACAGAATACGGCAATTGTTTCGCAGCAAAGAGGTACTACAACCGATATTGTCAAAAAGAGCTTGGAATTGTTTGACATCGGTGCAGTAATGCTGATAGATACGGCAGGATTGGATGATAACACAATTCTTTCCTCGCAAAGAAAAACCAAGACACTTGAAGCCGTTAATCTCGTTGATTTAGCCGTTATCGTGGTTAGTGAAAACAGTTTTGACGATACTGAACAAAATCTTATCAATACTTTTGTTAATAGAAATATTCCTTATATCATCGTTTATAATAAGCAAGATATTTTTCCGATAAACGAAACGACAAAAACCGAAATACAGAAATATTTTAAGGATTTTATTCTTTTAACTTCCGCTTTGCCAAATACTAAAACCGAATTAACAAACCTTATAGGCAAGCATCTTAAACAAAATCCATACGATAATAAAGGCGTGTTGAATGGTATAATCACTCCAAAGGATTTCGTTGTTTTGGTAACTCCGATAGACTCCGCTGCTCCAAAGGGAAGAATGATTCTGCCGCAAGTTAAAATGATTAGGGAGGTGTTGGATAACAATTGTATGAATATAGTTGTCAAACCCGAGCAATTGGAATATACTTTAAGGACGTTAAACATCAAACCTACGCTTGTGATAACGGATTCGCAGGTATTTAAGATGGTCGATGCCATTGTTCCAAAAGATATTTTTTTGACAAGTTTTTCCATTCTTTTAGCCAAAGAGAAAGGTGCGTTTGAAGATTATTTGAAAGGAACTCCGCATATAGATTATTTGAAAGACGGCGACAAAATTCTGTTGTTGGAGAATTGCACTCACCAGCCCACATGTGAGGACATTGGCAGAGTTAAAATTCCTATGATGTTAAGAAAATACACAAAGAAAAACCTTGAATTTAAGGTTTTGGCAGGATTGACGGATATGGTGGATAATGTTGAAGACTATGCGTTGGTTATTCAGTGTGGCGGTTGTATGGCTACTCAAAAGCAACTTATGAATCGTTTGCAGGTATTCCAACAAGCGAAAATCCCAATCACCAATTACGGTATGGCGATAGCTTATGCAAACGGTATTTTCAATCGTGCGTGCGAAGTTTTCAGGGTCTGAGAAATTCTGTTTTTCAATAAATTTATTACGCTTCATTGAAAATTTTTTTAACTTTGCAACTCTAAAACAGATACGTATATGAAAAATATTGCAATCATATTTCTTTGTCTTGTGTTGTTTTCTTCCTGCACGAAGCAGTTGTATAAATATAAAGGTTACGACGAAATGGCGTTCAAATACACTGTTGCCACCGACGAAAAGGAATTAAAAAAGGCTGTCAAGGGGTATAAGAGTTTGGTTGAGGGAGATAAAAACAAGAAAAAAAAGTCTAAGAAAAAGAATACTTTACCTCCGGGAGTTTGTGTGGATTATGCACAACTTTTGTTATTGCAAGGCGACACGGTTAAGGCTTTAACGTTTTTCGATAAGGAAGTTCATCTTTTTCCCGATAGCAAAAATTTCGTGGAGAGTATCAAACGCAAAAACGGTATCAAATAACAGCAAAATAATGTTTAACATCAGTAAAATGATATTAAACATTAGTAAAATAGTGTTAAACATTATTTGAGCGGTATTAAATAAAAATTATTGTAATCTTAGAAAGAATTTATGAAATCATTGAAAAAATATATTTTATTGACTTTATCGGTTTTGTTGTTGATTGCTTGTTCTTCAAATAAGCCTAAAATAGCAAAGGTTGAACCTAATATAAGTCGTTTACAACCTGTAAAGGAAAACGATAAGGACAAGTCAAATCCAAAAACACAGACGACAAAACAATCGCAGCAGGATAAGAAAACCAAAAAACAATTAGAAAAAGAAGCAAAAGAGAAGAAAAAAGCCAACGAAAAGAAAAACAAAGAGGCGGATAAGAGGAAAAAACAAGATGAAAAGGCAAAAAGAGAGAAAGAAAAGCAACAAGAAGAGTTGATAAAGAATGCCGCAAAGGAAGAAAAGAAACGAATAGAAGAAGAACGTAAAAAGGAAAAAGACGCTCTACTAAACACTATAAAAGAAAATGAAGATAAAACGGAGAACGGTATAGAAGAAGAGGAGAATAAAACAATAGTAGTTCCTGTTGATACAATAGTTAATGCCGCAAAGGATTTGGCTGATACAACCTCGCAAACTTTGGAAGATTTGTTAGGCAATCCGACAGACAATAGTAACATTGTCGTTCAGACAGATGAAAAGGAGGATAATACACCTGATTTCCTTAAAAAATTCAAAAAGAAAAAAGACGATATATCGCAACAAAAATCCAAGAAACTTTCAACTATGGATAAGGTTGTATATATGATGGAAGCGAAAAATCTTCCAGACAGCATAGATTCATTAGGCAATAAAGTAGAAAGAGTAACTTATTATAACGAACCAAAGAAGCCAAACATAATAAAAAAGACGTGGAGAAAACTTTTCCCGAAGAAAATAGAAAGAAGTAAAACTTATGACAAATTATATGAAGAAGCACCTCGCAATATTCTTATCCTTTATCCTTGGAATCGTTCCCAATACGAGAAAGCCGATGAAATGCTTCTGATTATGGCAACTAAGGAAATAGGCAAACGTGGTTATTATCCTTATTCGGCAATTGCTACAATGGAAGCATACAAAAAGGACACGATGTATAGTTCACAATACTTGAAAACAAAAGACATCAAATCTTTGAGAGAGACTTATGATGCCGATGCTGTAATGTTTATAACCGTATATCGTTTCGATAATCCTTATTGGAGTACGGCGACAAAGGCTGTTGCTCACTACACATTGGTATCGACCAAAACGTTGGATACATTGTTTGCTCGTCAGTTGGAGTTTAATTACGACACTCCTATACCGCCAAAGGAATATCACAACAAGGCTATGGAGTTAGACTCTGAACAGGTTTATGACCTTGGTGTTATGGAACAGATGCAGATTTATGCTTTTCAAGATTTGCCATACGGCCCTTATCACAAGAAATATAAAAAAGACCAAAAGAAGTTCTCAAAGCAAAAAGAAATTAAATATAAAATAAACGTCAGACCAAGTTAAAATTTTTAGTGTTTCGCATATCGAAACACTAATATTAAAAACTGCGAAAATAATCATTGAGATTAAAAAATTAGTGTTAAACACTGTTGAATTAATATGAGTGATTATTTTACTGATTAGCGAGAAAAAATTTACGAACTCATAAACCGATAAAATATTAATACATTCGGATAAAAGAAACAGCACAATTAAATCACGATATGGCGAAAGAAAGAAAAGTTTTTGTTTGTTCCAATTGCGGATACCAGTCTTCAAGTTATTTGGGTAAGTGTCCGGAGTGTAGTTCATGGGGTACTATGGAAGAAAAAGTAACTGCTGCATCGTCTTCAACCTCTGCCAAACGCTCCGAACCTATAAAACAAACAGCAAAACCTATATCGCAAATAGAATACTCCGAATCGCATCGTTTGGATTTGAAAGACGTTGAACTCAATAGAGTACTTGGCGGCGGTTTGGTTGCAGGCAGCGTGGTGTTGATTGGCGGTGAGCCGGGAATAGGTAAAAGTACATTGCTCTTGCAAGTTGCCTTGAATTGCCAAAGTAGTAAAATTCTTTACGTGTCGGGAGAGGAGAGCTTGGAACAAATAAAACTAAGACAGTTGAGAATGAAAATTTCGTCCGATACTTGTCTTGTGTTGGCATCGACCGATGTGGATTCCGTTATAGATACTGCCAAAGAAATATTACCAAATATGATTGTCATAGACTCTATTCAAACTATGACCTCGAAGGAAGTCGATTCTTTTGCAGGCAGTATAACGCAGGTAAGGTCTTGTGCCGATAAATTGATTGACTTTGCCAAATATTACAATATACCTATACTTCTTGTGGGGCATATTACCAAGGACGGAACTCTTGCAGGTCCTAAAATTTTGGAACATATGGTGGATACCGTGTTACAATTCGAGGGCGACAAGAATTACGGCTATCGAATTTTACGTTCAATAAAAAATCGTTTTGGTTCAACGAACGAAATAGGTATTTACGAGATGTCGTCTTTTGGACTTATAGCGGTGGATAATCCTTCAAAAGTATTGCTTTCGCAACGAGAAGAAAGTTTGAGCGGTGTTTCCATTTGTGCAACATTGGAAGGCAGAAGAACGATACTTATCGAAACCCAAGCCTTGGTGTCTCCTACATATTATTCTTCGCCGCAACGTGTAAGTAATGGCTTTGATATACGACGTTTGAATATGCTTCTTGCAGTTTTGGAAAAGAAAGCGGGAGTAAAGGTAAGCAATAAAGATGTGTTTTTGAATATTGCGGGCGGTTTGCGGGTTAATGACCCTGCGATAGACTTATCAGTATTGACTTCAATCATTTCTTCTCACCAGGATATATCGGTTAATGACAAATATTGCTTTGCTGCCGAAGTGGGATTGAGTGGAGAAATTCGTCCTGTGCCTTATATAGACCGTAGGATAAGCGAAGCACAGGCTATGGGTTTTGAAAAAATCTTTTTAAGCAAATACAATAAAGACGGCTTATTTGAAAAATATAAGATACAGCCTGTTTTTATTTCTTCTGTCAATGATCTTATAGAGGCATTGGTTAAATAAAATACGTTTATTAATTCGCAATTTTGCTATAACACTTTTCGCTTTACTGGTGTTTAATATCAATAAAATAGTGTTTAACATTGATAAAATAATATCAAACATCAGTAAAGTAATATCACTGACTATTTTGTCGGTTATTGACAATATAATTTTTTTTAATAAACGAAATATTATCAAGCAAAGTAACGCATAATATTGTCATATTATAAAAAAGTGGTATCTTTGCAAAAAATTTGTTATTTGCAGTCATGTAAAAATAAAGGTTATATCATAAATCTCAGTAATAGTATAGGCAAAATCTACGACCTATGCGCGTTTTTTATTGTTTAACACTTTAATGATTTCAAATAATTATGAGCCTACAAGTTCAAGACTTATCATTCGTACATTCCAACAAAGACATATTGTTTCAAAACATCAGTTTTTCCATTTTAGCAAAAGATAAATGTGCAATAGTCGGGAATAATGGCGTAGGGAAATCCACGCTTTTGAAAATAATAGCGGGAAAAATCTCTCCGACTACGGGAAGGGTGTTTTGTGATGATGAACCATATATGATACCACAGCATTTCGAACAATTTGATGATATGACTGTTTCGCAAGCATTGGGCTTAGCGGAGAAGTTAAAGGCTTTGTCATCAATATTGGAGGGGTGCGGCACAGAGGAAGATTATGAAGTACTTAATGACCACTGGGATTTGCAGCAACGTTTGGAGGAAGCCTTTGCACACTGGCAAATAGGTTATATCAGTCCCGATATGCTTATGGGAAATCTTAGCGGCGGAGAAAAAACAAAAGTGTTTCTATCCGGTATTTATATCTATCAGCCCTCCATAGTTTTGATGGACGAACCGAGCAATCATCTTGATACGAAAGGTAGGAATTTGTTGTATGAGTATATAACTCACACGAATTGTACAACAATTGTTGTCAGCCACGATAGGACGCTTTTGAATATGCTTTCTGTCATTTATGAGATGTCTTCAAACGGAATGCAATTCTATCCGATGAATTATGATGAGTATAGAGAGGTAATTGATACGGAGAATGCCGCAAAAACGCAGCGTTTGGAAAATCAACAGAAAGAATTTGCAAAAGCAGAAAAGTCTGCCCGAAAGACAATGGAGCGACAGCAAAAACATTCTTCGAGGGGAGAAAAACACAGCGCAAAGAAATGTGTGGCACGTATATCTATGGGAAATCTTCGTGATAAGTCAGAGACAACGACATCTCTGTTAAATAAAGCCCAACAAGAGAAGTTGGAAACAATGAAAAGGGAAATCCATGAAATACGCTCTTGTATCAATGAATATACGTCAATGAAAATAAACGTTGGTAATTCTCTTCTTTCGGGAAGGAAGCGTTTGGTGGAAGCAAACAATATTACTTTCAAATATGATAATAGGTATATTATAGGAGAAAAACATCCTTTTAATTTATCAATATTCAGTGGTGAGCGTATAAGACTGCAAGGTGATAACGGATGCGGTAAAAGTACTCTGCTTAAATTGATAACAGGTGATTTGCAGCCTACAAGTGGCGAAATATTCCGTTCTCAATCGCTGAATATATTGTATCTTGACCAAGAATATTCGTGTCTTGATAATGAATTGAGTGTTTATGGTCAGTTGGAGTCTTGTAATTCCAAGAAACCCGAACATGAATTAAAGACGCTGTTAAATCGTTTTTTATTTACTTCATCTACGTGGGATAAAAAGACTGAAAATCTCAGCGGTGGTGAAAAAATGAAACTTGCTTTATGTCGTCTGCTTGTCAGTGAAGATGCTCCAGATATGATTATTGCAGACGAGCCAACAAACAATATAGATATATCAAGTATGAATATATTGGCTTTGACATTGAGGGATTACAAAGGAACTTTGCTTGTAGTCAGTCACGACGAACAATTTATCAGTGATGTGGTTATAGAAAAAACGATAACAATCTCAGATAAATAAAAAATTTATCTACCTAATTTTTTTCAAACTATTATCTTCCTTTATAAGATATATGGAAGATGCGTTATAAGTAGGCTTGGAATTTCTGCCAAAAGTACTGACGTAGTCCGCTTTTGACAGAAATTCTTTGTCAATATCGTCAAAACAGGTAGGAGAGGTCTTACCGCTAAAATTTGCCGATGTGGAGACAATCGGATATGGAAATTCGGCGAAAAGATTTTGCAGAAAATCATTGTCAGGTATTCGTATGCCTATTGAATTATTAAAAGACAGGTGAGTTATTGGTAAATTCTTGGCGTGTGGATATATTATCGTTGTCGGCTCTTGTGAAGACAAAATCATATCTATTGCAACCTGCGGAATATTCTCCACATAATTTTTAAGCATCACTATATCTTTAACCAAGACGATAAGACTTTTTGTGTTGTCTCGTCCTTTTATGGCTTTGACTTTATCAATGGCACAAATGTTTCGAGCATCGCAACCAATACCCCATATAGTGTCGGTAGGATATATAAGTGTTTTTCCCTCAAATAATATTTCGCTTTCTTTCATTGTACGAAAATAAATGACACTCTCGCTCAAAAAAGCAAGAGTGTTTAAGAAAATTTTATTCTATTTAAGTTTATTAACGGCTTGTTTTAATATAAGTAAATTGGAAAGTAATTGCTCCACTTCATCTAATGGTAACATATTTTTGCCGTCACTTTTTGCGTTTTTGCAATCGGGATGTGTTTCCATAAATATACCGTCCGCTCCAACGGCAATGGCTGCCTTTGCAATGGTTGCAATCATACTTGGGTCGCCACCGGATACTCCCGCACTTTGATTAGGCTTTTGGAGACTGTGAGTTATATCCATAATTACAGGAACATTGTTCTGTTGCATAATAGGAATACTCCTCATATCGACAACCAAATCCTGATAACCGAAGAAAGTACCTCTGTCGGTAAGCATTATTTTGTCGTTGCCGCAGTCCGATACTTTTTCGCAGACGTATTTCATACTTTCAGCCGATAGAAATTGCCCTTTTTTGATATTTACAATCTTGCCTGTCTTGGCCGCTGCCGTTATAATATCTGTTTGTCTGCAAAGAAAGGCAGGTATTTGCAAAATATCCACGTACTCTGCTGCCATTTCGGCTTCCCCTGCGCTGTGAATATCTGTAACAACCGGAACAGCGAATTTATCTCTTATTTCTCCCAATATGCTCAACGCTTTTTTATCACCTATTCCTGAAAAAGAATCAGCTTTTGAGCGGTTAGCTTTGCGATAAGACGCTTTGAAAACAAAAGGAATGTTTAGACGTTTGGTTATATCCGTCAAAGTCTGTGCAATTTCAAAAGGCATGGTCTCATTTTCTATAACACAAGGACCGGCCAATAGGAAAAAAGTATCTTTATTTTGAAGTTTCTTATATAAATCCATAATTTTCAATTTTGAAAACGCAAAGATACGGAAATTTATATTAATTTTGCAATATGAAAAAAACAAACAGACAAATGCCTTCAAAATCTTCGAGTGTGTTAAAACTTACTCTTTCACACAAAGACATGATTTTATTGGATAGATACGCTCGATTGAATGATACAACAAAAAAGTCGGCAGCGAAAAAAATCCTTAAAGATTTCCTTGCAGCAAATGTGGCAGCACCTGAGGTGGAGGCAAAGAACCAATTGGATTTGTTTTCTTCACGAGAAACCGACCTTTTTGATTATACCAAATAAAACCATCTTAAATAACCATAATCAAAACCCTTCAAAATTCATTTATTACCACAAAACCTTTCTTGTTTCTTACAATTCTTGTCGATTTAGCACAAGTGCGGTAAGTGTTATCACAAAATGAAATCTTTATTGCATCGTTTATTTTATCAGTGTCCCTAACTGTAAAATTAGTGTGAGTGATTAATTTATTAGTGTTAATGACTGATAAATTCATATGAGTGATTGTTTTTGCCATAAGTGGTGTTTTATTTTTCTTTGAATATACTTGATTTTTGGTGCGTGGAGTTGAGGTTGTTTGTCGGCGTTTTGTGATTTTTTTGCAAGTTTTTTGAAATTTTTGGCATACTATCGCTCAAAAAGAATAAAAAGTTGTAATTTTGTCCTCTAAAAAATAGCGATTTTTATAAGTATTTTGTTTGAAAATTGGATATAACAATATAATATAAAGATATCTAAACGTATTAAATAAAATGAAAAAAATATTGGTATTAGGTTCTGGCGGACAGATAGGCTCGGAACTTACGATGAGATTAAGAGAGGTTTATGGAAATAGCAATGTTGTTGCAACAGATTTGAACCCTGAAAGATTAACCAAACAAATCCAAGAATCAGGACCTACTGATAAGGTCGATGCTTGTGATGCTAAGCAAATAGCAGCAATCGTCGATAAATACGAAATAGATTCTATTTATAATTTGGTAGCAATTCTTTCAGCCACGGCGGAGAAAAATCCTATGCTTGGTTGGAATGTTGGTATGGGAGCATTGATAAATTGCTTGGAAATATCAAGAGAAAAGAAATGTGCATTATTTACTCCTTCTTCAATAGGTGCTTTCGGCCCTTCAACACCATTGGACGGAACGCCACAGGATACTATCCAGCGTCCGGGTACTATCTACGGAGTAACCAAAGTAACGGGTGAATTGTTGGGCGATTACTATTACAAGAGATTTGGTGTTGATGCACGTTCGGTGCGTTTTCCGGGATTGATTTCTTATGTTTGTCCTCCGGGAGGTGGAACGACGGATTACGCTGTCGATATATATTACGCAGCAGTTAAAGGAGAAGATTTTGTTTGTCCGTTGAAAAAAGGAACTCAATTGGATATGATGTATATGCCTGATGCTTTGAATGCAGCTATTAATATTATGGAGGCAGATCCTACCAAACTTATTCACAGAAACTCATTCAATGTAACGGCAATGCACTTCGATCCTGAGGAGATATATGCTGAGGTTAAGAAACATTATCCTGACTTCAAGATGACTTACGATGTTGAGCCGGTTAAACAATCCATAGCAGATTCGTGGCCAAACTGGATGGACGATTCATGTGCGAGAAACGAATGGGGCTTCAAACCTGAATACGATTTGGCTAAGATGACAACGGATATGATTGAAAAACTTAAAATAAAGTTCAATAAATAAATGTTGTTTGTTTTGCTTGTGTGATACGTTCCTAAAAACAAAAGGCAATGTGCTGCACAAAAACAGAATGTAGATAAACAAAATAAAAATATAATTATCATGAGATTACAAGGAAAAATCGCCGTTATTACGGGCGGAACTTCGGGCATAGGTAAAGCAACCGCTTTACGTTTTGCAAAAGAAGGTGCAGACGTTGTCGTTTGGGCAAGAAACAAAGCAAAAGGTGAAGCCTTTATTGAAGAAGCCAAAGCACAGGGATATGAAATGATTTTTATGCCTGTCGATGTCAGCAATTTCGCAGACGTTGAACAAGCAGCAGCAAAGGTAAAGGAATTAAAAGGTGGTTGTGATATTTTGGTTAATAACGCAGGTATTACAAACGACTCCACTATGAAAAAAATGACCCCTGAAATTTGGCAGAGCGTTATTGACATCAATTTGACAGGAACATTCAACTGCACAAAATGTATATCTCCTATGTTGTTGGAAAAAGGTTGCGGAAGAATTATCAATGTTTCCTCTGTTGTAGGATTATATGGTAATTTCGGACAAACCAATTACGTTGCAACAAAGGCAGGTTTGATAGGTATGACCAAGACATTGGCAAGAGAATTCGGTAGAAAAGGCGTTACTGTTAATGCTGTTGCTCCCGGATTTATTGCAACCGAAATGGTAGCAAAGATGCCTAAGGAAGTTTTGGATGGAATGATTGCCAAAGTACCTGTCGGACGTCTTGGAACACCTGAGGATATAGCAGCGATGTTTGTATTCTTGGCTTCCGACGAGAGTGCTTACGTCAATGGAGCAACATTCTCTGTTGATGGTGGTATGACTGTATAAATTTAATAATGATTTGCTATGCTCCTTATTATTAATCTTATTTTTGGGAGCATAGCAAGTTTTTTTGATTATTAACAATAATAAATTAGTCTCTCATACTAATTTATTATTCATTAACACTAATTCAGCGAAAACACATACCTCTTTTTTTTTCGCCGTTGCTTGTTTCTGTGGATATACCTTTCTTTGTTCTTATATCTGATTTCAAGGCGAGTTTTTCTTTATCCTTTTCTTAGAAAATAATCTTCAAAACACATAATTTGCATATAAATTATCTGTTTTGTTACCGTTTTTTCGTAATTTTGCCGATTATATGGATAATGGTATAACAAAAGATAACTGGAAAACAACAGATATAAATATAGATAGTCTGTGGTTGATAGATGAAAGGGATAAAAAAGGAAAACATGCAAATGTTTATCATGGTAATTTTGTTCCTCAAATACCTTATCAACTAATTTCTCGTTACACTAAGCCGCAAGATTTAGTATTGGAATTATTTTCCGGTAGCGGAACAACATTGTTTGAATGTGAGAAACTCAATCGTAAATACATAGGTTTCGATATTAATCAGAATATTATTGATTATGTAAATAATAAGATGATTGATAGTAAATTGAGTTACAAAATAAATAATTGTGATGTAACAAACACACAAATGTTTGATGATTGTATCGCAGATAATTTTCAATACTTGAATAGAAAGAATGTTGATTTCATTATTGCTCATCCGCCTTATTTGGATATTGTTAAATTTACCAGTCAAGATAATGATTTATCAAACATAACGGACGTAAAACTTTTTATAGATAAAATTATTATTGCTTTTGCAAATGCTTTGAAATATTTGCAAAAAAACAAATATTTTGCTGTGGTTATGGGTGATGTATATAAAAACAGCGAAGTAATACCATTGGGCTTTTATGTTATGTATGCCATAAAAAAGCATTTCAATGTAAAATTAAAAGGTACTATTGTAAAAAATATTGAGGGAAACAGAGGCAAATTAGGACAGCAAAGTATTTGGAAATATAGAGCATTGATGAGCGATTATTTTCTTTTTAAGCACGAATATATTTTTGTATTCAAAAAATTGTAATAGACGTTTTGTAAAACTATGACGAAAACAGAATTATTTTTAGAATTAGCAAAACCAAATGAAAAAGGTGAAAGTCGTTGGGTAGATGTTACAGAGTTCGTTGGGAAATACAAAGATTTGCAACTTGGTAATGGTGGTTCGTGGTGTAGAAAAAGTTCTTCACTTGCCAAACATTATGTAATAAAATTCGATAAATCTTTAACAAAGGGTAATTCTATCGATAGAATACGATTAAATGGATTTAATCCCGAGAAGTCATTTAATCAAACAATCAGACAAGATATTAAAGACTATTACAAAGATAAAAATTGTGTAATGCTTGGTATTAATGGCAACAGCGAGAATACAAAAATTGAGATTGACCATAAAGACGGCAGAAAAAATGATTATAGAGTTTCAAATTCTAACACTCAAAAATTAGAAGATTTTCAGCCATTATGCAAAGCTGCAAATGATATAAAACGACAGATTTGTAAAAACTGTAAAGAGACAGATAAACGTTGGGATGCTAAAAATATAAAAGGTAATCCTTACTCATTTTATGAAGGAGATGAGAATTATACCAATGATTTGGGTTGTATAGGTTGTTATCAATACGACCCTGTGGAATATAGAAAAACTTGTGCAAAGAAAATTAGCAAAGAAGCCTCTGAACATACGACTGAATTTATTATGCAAAAACTTTATCCTAACGAATAATAATTAGAAAATGAATTACATAGGTAGTAAATATTCTTTATTGTCTTTTTTAGACGAAAGTATTGCAAAGGTTATAGGAAACGATGATTGTAAGACATTTTGCGACATGTTTTCTGGCACAGCCAATGTGGGAAAATATTTTAAAAAGAAAGGTTATCAAATAATTTCTAACGATTTGCAATATTATAGTTATGTTCTCTCTATGCAATATATTGCCAATCACAAAATACTTGTTTTTTCGGGATTGGAAGATGATATAGATTTTAGTGGCATTGATTCGGAATGTAGAAAAGATGTGGTTTGTGAATATTTGGATAGTTTGACGCCTATAAAAGGCTTTGTGTATAATAATTTTTGTAAAGGTAATCATCCGGATAATGAAGAATATAGATTGTATTTCAGTGATTATAATGGGTGTAAATGTGATGCAATACGTCTAAAAATAGAAGATTGGTTCAAAACAGAGAAAGTAACAGAAGAGGAATATTATTTTTTGCTTGCTACTCTTATAGAAAACATTGACAAAGTAGCTAATACAGCCTCTGTGTATGGTGCATTTTTGAAAAAAATAAAGTCTTCGGCACAAAAACCTCTTATAATGAAATCTGCCGAGATGATATATAATACACAAACTCACCTTGTATATAATAAGGATGCAAATGATTTGATACGAGAAATAAAAGAAGATATACTATATTTAGACCCACCATACAACCAAAGGCAATATTGTGCCAATTATCACGTCTTGGAAACCATTGCAAAGTATGATAATCCAATTTTGAAAGGCAAAACTGGAATGCGTGATTATACAATACAAAAATCAGACTATTGCAATAAAAGAAAAGTAAAAGAAACATTTACAGACTTGATAAACAATGCAAATGCGAAATATATTTTTTTGAGTTATAATAATGAGGGGCTTATGTCTTTTGATGAAATAAAAAACATAATGTCAAAACGTGGAAAATATGGATGCTTTGAAAAAAAATATTCTCGGTTCAAAGCGGATAACATTTCTCAAAAAAGGCGTATTAAAGCAGATTATACAACAGAATATTTGCATTATGTAATTTGTGAATAGTTTTAGGATAGTTTGTGTATTTTATTTTTACAAGTAAAATTACAATCTATTTGTCCGTTTTTTCGTAATTTTGCCGATTATTTTGATAAACTATAAAAACATATAAAACAACTATGGCAGAATTGGAATCTAAGTATATTGCGAAAAATGTAGAACAGAAGTGGTATGACAAATGGATAGAGAATAATTTATTCCATTCCGAACCCGATGACAGAGAACCTTATACCATTGTAATTCCACCACCAAACGTTACCGGTATTTTGCACATGGGACACATGCTTAATGAAACAATTCAAGACGTGTTGTGCAGAAAAGAGCGAATGAATGGTAAAAATGTTTGTTGGATACCCGGCACTGACCACGCGTCTATTGCCACGGAAGCCAAAGTTGTTAATCTTTTGAAGGAAAAAGGTATCAACAAATCCGATTTAACACGCGAAGAGTTTTTGAAATACGCTTGGCAGTGGAAAGAAGAAAAGGGCGGAATAATACTTCAACAACTTAGAAAATTAGGTTGCTGCTGCGATTGGGAACGTACCAAATTCACAATGGATAGTGATATGAGCGAAGCGGTTATGGATGTTTTCTGCCGTTTATACGACAAAGGACTTATATATCGCGGTGTTCGTATGGTGAATTGGGACCCTAAGGCTTTGACAGCCGTATCCGATGAAGAGGTTATATATAAGGAACAACACAGCAAACTATATTATTTAAGATATTATATCGAGGGAGAAGACAAATATATAGTTGTCGCAACGACAAGACCAGAGACCATAATGGGCGATACTGCCGTTTGTGTCAATCCTAATGACGAGAGATTTGTCAGTCTGAAAGGCAAAAAGGTTATCGTTCCTCATGTTAAAAGAGTCGTACCTATTGTTTTCGATGAATATGTTGATATGACTTTTGGTACGGGTGCTTTGAAGATTACTCCTTGCCACGATATCAACGACTATAATATAGGTATCAAACACAAACTTGATGCAATCAATATCTTTAACGACAACGGTACTTTGAATGACAATGGTATGGAGTATAAAGGTATGGATAGGTTTGATTGCAGAAAAGCTATTGTCAAAGACCTTGAAAACGAGGGTTTGATTGAAAAGATAGAGGACTACGACAATAAGATTGGTTTAAGCGAAAGAACAAATGTTCCTATTGAACCAAAACTTTCAATGCAGTGGTTCTGCCGTATGGGTGATATGGCAAAAGATGCTTTGGAGGTTGTTGAGAATAATACCATTCAGTTTTGGCCTGATAAATTCAAGAACACGTATCGCCATTGGATGGAAAACGTAAAGGACTGGTGTATTTCTCGTCAGTTGTGGTGGGGGCATCGTATTCCTGCGTACTATCTTCCGAACAAAGAGTTTGTTGTAGGCAGAACACTGCAAGAAGCGTACAACAAAGCCATAGAACTTTATCCTAACGAAAACTACAAGATTGAGGATTTAAGACAAGAGGACGATGTTTTGGACACATGGTTTTCTTCGTGGCTGTGGCCGATGAGTTGTTTTGACGGAATAAGAAATCCTCATAACAAAGAGATAGAGTATTATTATCCTACCAATGATTTGATTACTGCTCCCGATATTCTTTTCTTCTGGGTTGCGAGAATGATTATGGCAGGTTTGGAATACAGAAATGAAGTGCCTTTCAAGAATGTTTATTTCACCGGAATGGTTAGAGACAAATTGGGAAGAAAAATGTCCAAAACTCTTGGCAATTCCCCGGATCCGCTTATCCTTGTCGATAAATATGGTGCTGACGGCGTAAGAATGGGTATGCTTATGGTTTCTCCTGCCGGTGGTGACTTGTTGTTTGACGACAGTTATTGCGAACAAGGACGTAACTTTACTAATAAGATTTGGAATGCGTTGCGGTTGGTTAAGGGCTTTACTGTTGAGGATAATTTGCCACAGCCACAAGCATCTGAAGTGGCTATAAATTGGTTTAGGCAGCGTATGAATGTTATGATAGACAGCATTAACGATGATTTTTCCAAATATCGTTTGAGTGAGAGCTTGAAAAACATTTATACTTTTATATGGGACGATTTCTGTTCGTGGTTGTTGGAAATTGTTAAGCCGGAATATCAAAAGCCTATTGATAAAAAAACTTATGAACAGGTTATAGATATTTTTGAGGATTTGATGAAAATTCTTCATCCGTTTATGCCTTTTGTTACGGAAGAAATTTATCATAATTTGAGACAAAGAGAAGAAAATGATTTCATAATGAACGCTTCTTATCCTACATCTACGAGTGAAGATAATCCTATGGACGAAGAGTTTGCCTTTATAAAGGAAGTTATCACCGCTATTCGTGGGCTTAGAAACTCCAAAGGTATTTCTCCAAAACAAGTTTTGGAATGTTTTGTTAAGAAATCCGATAGCGAAAGTTTGATTGCCAAATACGAAAGCATAATAATAAAGACTGCCAATATAGACAAAATAGTTTTTGTTGAGCAAAAGCAAGAGGGAACATTGTCTTTAATGGTCAGAACAACGGAGTTGTATATTCCGATTGCTCAAAATGTCAATAAAGACGAAGAGATAAAGAAAATCAATGAACAGATAAAATATTACGAGGGCTTCAAAAATTCCGTAAGTAAGAAACTGTCCAATGAAAAATTCGTCAATAATGCACCTGCAAACGTTGTGGAATTGGAAAGAAAGAAATTAGCCGATTGCGAAACAAAGTTGGAAACACTACGACAGGAGTTAAGTTCTTTGCAATAACAAAGACTTCAATTTTTAGTGTTTTCAAACAATTTTTGTCTGAAATAAATTAATTAAATATAAAAATCAATAATAAGGTTACACTTATTATTGATTTTTTTTGTAAATTTGCAACTGATTATACTAATAATGACATATTTGTGAAATATTTACAAGATTTAATACAATAATACAACAGTAGCATACAATGGTTTTGTTTTGAAAATCCATTGTCTCGTTATGCAGATTCCATAAGGAAAGAATTATTCAGAAATAAGGCATACCATATTATATGTATGTATGCTTCTTTATTTATATGGCTAATACATAAAAAAAATTTTAATGGGGGGGGAGTGCTTTTTATGAAAATTCGTTATGCACTCCCCGACAAAATGTCAAACAAAAATAAAAGAAACGAAGATAAATATAAATGTATTTAATTAAGAAATAAAAAAGTTTAACAAAAAAAGAAAATAACAATGAAAAAAAAACATTATCAATAATTGTGTTTGCTGTGTTATTTACCACAGTAACACTTAATGCGCAAGACAAATCTTATTTAGGATTACATAAAAATAGGTTTATGACTAATATTTTTGTGTCAGGTGGTTATGCAACAGGATTATCAGATATGAATAATTTCTTATCATCAAAATCCACTTTTGTTGGGAATTTTGATGATATGCAGATGTTATATGGAGGATTTGGTTTCGGAATAAATAATTTTTGGAATAATAGTTGGTCGTATTATATAGGTATTGAGGCTCGCAGAGGGAATGATTTGGCTGCCGCAGATAATCTTCATGCAAGTATGGATAGTTGGAACGGCAAGATTGGAGCAGAATATTTCTTTTATCAAAATAATAAAGTAACTTTAAGTGCCAATCTCTGCGTAGGTGTGGAGGAGATAAATTTTGCGTATGGTCAATATACAGGTGAGTGGCGTAACTATACATTACCTGTCGGATGTACGTTTTGGTACAAAAATATAGGTTTTAATATAAATTATTCGCCTGCTGTTTTCCGTACGGAACCAAACGAAACGCTGATAGATATGCCAAAAATGTCAAATAATAGTATAGATTTAACAGTAAGATTTGCATTCTAAAATAAACAAATAAAGATTACCCCTACATATTATATATAATATGTAGGGGTAAATAATTTATTGAAATTTGTTTTGAATATAGTTTGATTTGCTTGCGAAAAATTCTTTCCTGATACTAATAAAATGATGTTTAACATTAAAAAATTAGTGTTAAACATCATTTTTCTAATGTTAAACATTAATTTTTTGTTTAGAGATATTAGATTTTAGTCATCTCAATTCACTATTTTTGCACAATAATCATCTTTTTTAGTCTGAATATTCTCAAAAAAGTACCATTTCTTTGTTTTGCTTTTGCCAAAAAATGTTTCAAAATTGGATAAAAACGTTCAAAAAATCGTTT
>OMYR01000034.1 GCA_900315335.1 uncultured Bacteroidales bacterium | reverse complement strand
TATTCTTTTTTTTACACTATAAAATTACAACAATTTTCGCTAATCACCAATTTTTTAGACGATTATATTTCGTCGAACTCACGTTAAAATAATTATTTCAAAGTTACTTTTGTGATAAAACTTGGAGAAGACAAAGATTATACGTCCATTGTCTTCTCCAAAATTTTGATTAAATGATTAGATATTTTTATTTCTTCTTTTTGAATATCATACCACGCCAAGAAATTTGTCCGGATGAAAAACACATTTCATCGGTAAATTCATCATCAAATTTAACTGATAAAGTTTGGCAATCATCATTGGATTTTCCTAAGGTGTAGGTTAGGACTTCTTTTTTGTCTTTATCGTCGTCGTTGAACATTATCATTTTATCTTTGGAAACGATTAAGGTCATATCTTTATCATTCGTAAGTACTGTACCTTTTCCTAAATTAGATAAGAGAAGAAATAACATAGGATGATCTTGAATAGATTGTTCAGACATTTTTGGAATTTTATCTTTGTTAGCCAAATAGTATTCTCCTTCGATGCATTCTTTGTCTGAGCAAGCCTGACAACATGGCAATAAAAACAAACTGCATAATATTAAAAAACAAATTCTTTTCATAAGGCTATTCATTTATTACGGTTGCTATTGCTTCGCTAAGAATATCGTTTAAATGAGGAAAATCTGCAGGGTTCATTATTCTACCCTCCTCGTTAATTATTTCGCCAAAACCATCAATGATTTTTCCATTCTCATAGTTTCGAATAGTAAAATTAACACTATAAGAGTCTCCTGTTTTTAGATTAGTCATTGTTACATCAACATTACAAGGTATTGGTACACCAAGTGTGAATCTAACCGTGACAGTTCCTTTAATTCTCCATTCAACTCCATCAGTATCTTTAACGATTACATCCAATTTAAATGTTTTTGTTTCAGTAGCACTTTTATGAGCAACTGTTTCATTTTTACTAATTTCCTCTTCATCATTGCAACCGACAAAAATTGGTGTTGATGCAATTAATAACGCTGCCAATCCGAAGATTGTTAATGTTTTGTTTTTCATTGTTTTTTTTTATTTTATAAAAAACTAAGTTCTTGTTGTTTTCAGACACAGACAATACAGAACTTGAATAAATATTGTCTTCTCCATAATTTTTTACAAGATGTTCCGAAACTTGTGTGGAATGATTTTGCTGTGTCACCTCCTTTTTGACTCAATTGTTCTCTTTCCACAATAGAGAAATTATTATACAATGCATTAGACTAAAAATTGTATTTTGACAATTTTTTTAATTTTGTTCGTGCATTAAATATATTGTGTTTTACAACAGATTCGGAGAGATTTAGTTTGACAGCTATTTCTGCATAAGAATAACCTTGCAATGCATACATCAGTAAACATTTTTTTGCTGCATCAGGAACCTCCTTCATAATCTGTTTTACATAATTCATACTCTCAAAATTATCTTGGTCGCAGGAACTGCCAATGTCAATGTTTTCGATTTTTTTTGTATTGTTTAATTTTTTCAAATATCGGTATTTCTGCAAGATTATATTCTGTGCGGTGTTAAATATGAATGTCTTTGCCTTATTTTTCTCAATGTCGCTATGCTTTTCCCATAAAATTACAAAGACATCTTGTATGATATCTTCAACAAGTTCCTCTTTCAGTCGGTTATAAACAAATTTTTGTAAAGAGGGTTCATATATCCTGAAACATAGTATGTAGTCAATTTCGCTCATATTGAAACTCTTTAAATCTCTGATAGCAATGTCCTTTTATTACTAAATCACAAAATTATATAAAAAGTTCCTTATTAGCAAAATAAATTTGAATATATTTTTGTTTTTTTATTTAAAAATGCAAGGTATCAGTAAGTTAAATTATTTTATTGGTAGTTTGAATTTCATATTATTAAGAGTTAGTAAATCGATGATAAACAACGTATCTTTCAAAACTTCGCCCGTATTGGTAATCATTTTAACTGCTTCATTTACTTGTAGTGATGCAATGACAGCGGGTAATACACCCATAACGCCTTTATCATCGTTTTTTTGTTTTATAAGTTCCTTTTCGTTGGGGTATAGTGTTCGGTAAGTGGCACAAGGTTTTTTGTAATTGAATACAGCCAACTGTCCTTGCGTATTACCGATTGTGGCATAAATAAAAGGTTTGTTATACTTGACACAAGCATCGTTGATAAGATAACGTGCAGGGTAGTTGTCCGTGCAGTCCATTATTATATCGTAATCCTTGACGATAGCCTCGTTTTCGTGAGTTAGAAAACAATTGTAAGGAATAAAATTTACTTCTTTATTCAGTCTTTTCAAGGTTTTTAATGCCAAATCAAGTTTCGGTTGTCCTATTTCGTCTTCACGATAAAGCGTCTGACGTTGTAGGTTATGCAGCGAAACAACATCATTATCCATAAGCCCGACAGTACCCACGCCAGCCGCCGTAAGATACAACGCAACAACGCTTCCCAATCCGCCAAGACCGACAACAAGAACTTTACTGTTCAAAAGTTTCATTTGCCCGATTTCTCCGAAAGACGGTAAAACCAATTGTCTTTGATACCTTTCTAATTCGTAATCCGATAACATAAATACAATGTTGTGAAATGTAAAATAAGATATGATAAAAACAAATGTTCAATGCCATGCGATGAATAATGATTTCGTTGCTTTGGCATTGAACATCAAATAAATTTTATTCCAACGTTCTGTCCCAGTCTTTGTAAATGACATCGTAGCCTTGCTCGCGAATCATTTTTTCCATAGTTTTTGGGTCTCTATCATCGTTGATATGAAATTGTTCCAACTCAGTGTCTGGGTGGGCATATCCTCCTGGGTCGGTATGTGAGCCTGCACTTATAGAGGTAACACCCAGAGTTACGAAATGGTCTCTCATATTTCTTGTCTCACGGGTGGACATTGAAATCTCAACATCATTGTCGAAGATACGAAATGCCCACAACGCCTGTGCGAATTGTTTCTCGCTCATAAGGAAGTTAGGCTGATAACCGCCTGCTGCCGGACGCATACGAGGGAATGATAAGCTATACTTGGTTTTCCAATAATTTTTTGTCAAAAATCTTAAATGCATAGCCATATAAACCATCTCCGTACGCCATTCCTCCAAACCTATCAAAGCACCTATACCTAAACGATGCATACCTGCTTGGGCTATTCTTTCGGGAGTTCCCAAACGCCAGCGATAATTGCTCTTCATTCCCTTTGGGTGATATATTTTGTAGCGTTGTTCATTGAAAGTCTCCTGATAAACATATACGCTGTTGCAACCTGCTTCTGCCATACGTTTGTATTCTTCCACTTTCATAGGATAAACTTCCAAATTGACGGCGGCGAAATGTTGTTTGCAAATTTTTATTGCGTGTTCGATATAGTCTGCTCCCGCAATTCTCGGATATTCTCCCGTAAGAAGCAATACATTATCGTAGCCCATGGATTTTATTACTTTGATTTCTTCAAGTATTTCCTCGTCAGTCAAAGTCTTTCTTGCTATTTTGTTGTTATGATTGAATCCGCAGTATATGCAATGGTTGCTACACTCGTTTGATAAATACATCGGGATATATAGCAATATAACCTTGCCGAAACGTTGCTGGGTGAGTTTTCTTGACATCAAAGCCATTTGTTCCAAATACTTCTCTGCCGCAGGCGAAATCAATGCTTTGAAATCTTCAATCGAAAGAGTTTGTTTGCTTAATGCTTTACGAACATCATTATCCGTTTTGGCGTATATACTTTTGGTAACGTCGTCCCACACCAAATCTTTTATCGTATCGTAAAATTCCATTTTTTGATTGTGTTAAAAAGTTGTTAATTGTTGTTTTCGTTTTTGTTGTTTGTCTCTTTGGTAACTTCACGACTGATACGCATAGCACAGAAGTTAGGGCCGCACATCGTACAATACGGAGTATGTTTTATTTTCTCCACGCCATAATATTCCATAGCCTTTTCAGGGTCCAAAGATAAGTTAAACTGGTCTATCCAACGAAATTCAAAACGGGCTTTGCTCAAAGCATCGTCTCTTAAATGGGCAGTAGGGTGGTGTTTAGCCAAATCGGCGGCATGGGCAGCAATCTTATAAGTTATTATACCCTCTCGAACATCGTCTTTATTAGGAAGAGCCAAATGTTCCTTAGGAGTAACATAACAAAGCATAGCCGTACCAAACCAACCAATCATCGCCGCACCTATTGCAGAGGTTATATGGTCGTAAGCAGGGGCAATATCTGTCGTTAAAGGCCCCAAAGTATAGAAAGGAGCAGAATGACACCATTCTATTTGGCGATCCATATTCTCTTTAATCTTATCCATTGGCACATGTCCCGGTCCTTCAATAAGAACTTGAACATTCTTGTCCCAAGCACGCTTACAAAGTTCACCCATAACCTTTAACTCGCCGAACTGAGCCTCATCGTTGGCATCATGTGTAGAACCCGGACGCAAACCATCGCCGATACTTACCGCAACATCGTATTGAGCCAAAATATCACAAATATCGTCCCAATGAGTATAAAGGAAATTCTCTTCGTTATGGTCTGCCATCCATTTAGCCATAATACTGCCGCCACGGGATACGCAGCCTGTCAAACGTTTGGCAATTGCAGGTAAAAGATGTTTCAACAAACCGGCGTGAATAGTGAAATAATCAACACCTTGTTCGCATTGCTCTATCAAGGTATCGCGATACATTTCCCAAGTAAGTTCATACGCATTGCCATTAACCTTTTCCAAAGCCTGATACAAAGGAACTGTTCCCATAGGTACAGGACAATTTCGGATAATCCATTCTCTTGTTTGGTGAATATGTTTTCCTGTCGATAAATCCATAAGAGTGTCGCCACCCAAACGTGCGGAATAAACACTTTTCTCCACTTCCTGCTCGATAGATGAACCTAACGCCGAATTGCCTATATTGGTGTTAATCTTTACAAAGAACTTGCTTCCGATAATCATAGGTTCGGCTTCGGGGTGATTTGGATTGCATGGAATGACGGCACGACCTTCTGCCACCTCTTGACGAATAAATTCAGGGGTTATATAACTCTCTGGATTTTCCTGACCAAGATTTTCACGTATGGCTATATATTCCATTTCGGGAGTAATGATGCCTTGCTTAGCCAATGCCATTTGTGTAAAGGCAACACCTTGTTTTGCTTTCTTCGGTAAATAGGTAATAGGAAAGGCTATTTTCTTTATTTGCTCGTTATTAATTTGTTCGTTGGTATATTCGGAAGTGAATTTATCCAATTGAACAAAATTATTACCCTCTTTATGCCAAGCCTCTCTTATACGAGGGATACCTTGCTTTACATCGTGTTTGAAATCCTTGTTACCAAAAACTCCCGAAGTGTCATACAAATTTATTGTCCCATTAGATTTCGCTTCGCCATTAACTATTGTGTCTGTCAGTTCGACTTGTTTCATACCGACCTCGATAGGGAATAATTTTCCTTTGATGTATATTTTTTTTATCTTGTTATCGCTATTGCAATTGTTTTCCATTTGTGAAAAAATTTTTGTTTAATACTGTTGAATTTTTGTTTAACATTATTTTATTAGTGTTAAACATCAGTAAATTTATGTTAAACACTATTTTTGTGAAAACACATCACGAAAAAATTTATTTCAAATCTGCGTGCATCTTATCCATAGCGGCTTGCTCTTCATCAAGAAAAGCCGTCAAAGGAGAAGTTGCCACTGCAAAATCACTCATAACTCCCAATCCCGAGAGATATGCCAAACGACCGGCTTCAATACTCATCGCAAAGGCTTTTGCCATATTGACCGCATCATCGGCTATGGCGATAGCGGTGTTAATCATACAAGCAGCAGCACCCATTTCCATTGCTTTGGTAGCATCGGACGGAGAACCTATGCCTGCATCTATGACAACGGGAACATTTGCGTTTTCGATAATTATTCTTAGCATATCCTCGTTTCTTATACCTTTGTTTGAGCCGATAGGAGATGCCAAAGGCATAACTGTTACCGCTCCCGCTTCTTCCAATTGCTTGCAAGCGACAGGGTCTGCCTGAATGTAAGGTAATACTTTGAAACCAAGTTTTACCAATTCCTCCGTTGCAATAAGCGTTTCCTTTACGTCCGGAAGAAGATATTTTGCATCCGGGTGTATCTCCAATTTAATCCAATCCGTACCCAATGCTGCCTTTGACATCTTGGCTGCAAAGATTGCTTCTTCGGCTGTCCTTACACCCGATGTGTTTGGCAAAAGCATACAGTTTTCGGGAATGAAAGGTATAATATCTTCGCTCGCTGAGTCTTCTGTGTTAAGTCTTTTTAATGCTGTTGTAACTATCTGTGCTTTGGAAGCGATGATAGATTGTTTCATAATTTCGTTTGATGCAAATTTACCTGTACCGATAAATAATCTTGAAGTAAATTCTTTGTCTGCTATTTTTAGATTATCATTCATGATTGTTTATGTGTTTTTTATTATTTTAGTGTTAAATACTATTTCGCTAATCATTCATATTATTTTGGCAGTTACTCACGTTATTTTACGGATTGCTCATATTATTTTTGTCTTAAACATTATCCCAAGTTTGAATAATATCGCTTGTTTCTTTTATGGCGTTGTCGCTATTAAGAATAGTCCCCGAAAGAGCAGAACCATAGACACCAACGTCTTTCAAATCCTTAAAATCGTTTTTTGTGATGCCACCGATAGAGTAAATAGGGATATTGAAATTTAGATTTTGCAGTTTATCAATTATTTGTTTGTAACCCATTAAGCCTAATTCAGGAGAGAGCTTTTGTTTTGTTGTTGTAAATCGAAAAGGACCGACACCCAAATAATCCGCACCCGATTTGATTGCTTCGATTGCATCTACGACGGTATTGCAAGTTGCACCCAAAAGGAATTTGTCGCCTGTTATTTGTTTGGCCTCTTTAATTGGCATATCGTTTTTACCAAGATGAACGCCGTCGAATAGATTTGTGTCAAGCAAATGTATTCTGTCATCAACGGTAAGTAAAGCATTGTATTTGTCGCAAGCCTTACGTAAAGTCTTTGCAATATCCAAAACCTGCTCATCGCTTGCATCTTTCATTCTAAGTTGAATAAATTTCCCGCCACCTTCAAGCACTGCCAAAGCACCCGATAGATAATCGAATTTATCATTGAAATGCGTTATAAACATTATCTTTGGTAAATTCCAAAGATTACCGAGCATCGCAAATGATGAAAAACCTATTTTTTCCAATGTACTTATATTATTGTAATTCACTCCGCCAAGTGCGACAACTTTTGAATCCAAAATATTTTCTTTGAACGCTTGATTTAATTCCGGTAACGAAAACTTGGATTTATATCCGCACTTGCTGATTGAGTCAAAGATTGGAGACAAAAAACAATAATCAATATTGTTTTTGCATTTCGTAACTTCATCTATACTATGGCAAGAAGCAGACAAACGTTTTGTTTTCAGATTATCTGCAATGTGAGGATTGCGAGCATTCAAATGGACTCCTCCAATATTCATCTCCAACGCCAAGTGATGATAGTCGTGAAGAGATAGATATGGGCGAACAGCCATATCAAACTTGCTCAAATAATCACGCATCTGCGATTCAGTGAAATCCGGCTTTCTGATATGGAAATAAGTAACTTGTTTGGTGTTTATAAGATTGCTGATTCGCTCATGTTCTCTAAACACATTTTTACTTGGTGTAATACCTATCAACCTCCGCATGTGGCTTTTATTATTGTTATTTTGTCGTGGTCGTTTAACTTAGTGGTTTTCCAGTCTTCCCTGTCAATGACATTTGTACCGAGTGCAATTGCCACAGGTTCGCCCTGCTTGATGCCAAGTATATCACACAATTTTTCTATTGTGCAACCAACAGGTACAATTTTGTCTTTGTCATTTACTTTTACTTTCATATCGATATTGTTTTAGATTACTCTTACTTTGTTTATGATTTCAAGGCTATGAAAATGGTTGGTAGAGCCTTTTCCTTTGCCGATTTGAAAATCTTTTGCATAATAAATGGCTTTATACACGTAATCCTTTGCTAATTTAATGCTTTGGATAAGGTCATATCCCTTTGCTAAATAGCAAGCAATGGCAGAAGAAAGAGTACAACCCGTGCCGTGAGTGTTTTTGCTATTGACTTTGTTTGTTGTAAATGTTTTGGTGAAATAATCGGTATTATCGTAGTTGTCCATAACCAAAACATCACACATGGCATTACCTTCGATGTGGCCGCCTTTAATCAAAACATTTTTAACACCATAATCCTTTATGATTTGTCTGCCACATGCTTCCATATCATCAATAGAAGTTATTTTTTTGTCGGTTATCTGTTCGGCTTCGGGTACATTGGGAGTAAGTATTGTACATAATGGGAATAATTCTTGTTTCAATGTGTCAAGGAAATCTGCTTTTGAAAGCCTGTCGCCCGATGTTGCAACCAAGACAGGGTCTAAAACCAAAAAACCGTCATAATTGTTTCTTTTGAGAGCATTTTTGATTGTTATAACACTTTCTTTGGAGAAAATTATTCCTATTTTAATGGATTTTATTGCTAAATCCTGCAAAACGGCATCTATTTGGTCGCTTAAAACATCGCTGTTTATCTCTTGAATATTTCTTACGCCTTGCGTGTTTTGGGCTGTAACAGCCGTTATGCAAGATGCGGCATACATACCAAGAGAGAAAATCGTTTTTATATCGGCTTGAATGCCCGCACCACCAATAGAATCACTGCCCGCAATAGTTAATACACTATCAACTTCTTTCATAATCATTATTAAATAAGTGTGGGGAATTTTCGTTTTGGATATTTGCCCGTGGCTTTGAGCCACTTTCCAGCCCCGCATTATCGGGACGGTCAAAGGGTATAATCTCAGCCTACTTTTTATTCAGCACCCCACAAAATTCATACTTAACAAAATAAAACAATAATAAAATCGTTTTATAATCAGTTGCAAAAATACGCATATTTTCGCAATTGGAAGAATAAAAAGTTATATATTTGCAAAATTATTTGAAAAGAACAATCATTAACTAAAAAAATAACTAAAAATGAAAAGAATTTTGTTGGCTTTGTCGCTTGTAACAATGGTAGTGTTTTACGGCTGCGGCAAGAAAGAATTAGAAGAAAAACTCGTTAATCAAAAGGCAGTTCAAGACTCTGTTCAAAAAGCATTGGATGCTAAAAACAGCGAATTGGAATCATTGTTTGAACAATTGAACGCAATTGAAAGTGATTTGGATGTGGTTACTTCAAAATATTCCGATGTTAATACTTTGAAAAACACAAGTGGTGAAATTGCTCCTGATAGAAGGACAAAAATCAAAAATCAAATCCAGGACATCAATGAGATTTTGGTTCAAAACAAACAAAAAATCTCTTCTTTGAATGCTGAATTGAGAAAATCACAGTCAAACAACAAACAATTGACGGCATTTATCGAAAAACTTCAAGCAAGAATTGCAGAACAGGAAGAAGAATTGCAGTTGATGACTACCGAATTGCAGAAAAAGAATATAACAATCTCAACATTGAATCGTAATTTGGAGGAAATGACTGCACAAAACCGTCAGAAAGATGAGCAAATAATGAAAGTTGAAGATGAAAGAAACACCGTTTATTATATTATCGGCTCAAAACAACAACTTAAAGAAAAGGGTATCATATCTTCGACAGGCGGTTTTCTTGGTATCGGCAAAAAAACCGGTTTAACGAGCGATTCAGATCTCGCTTCTTACAACAAGATTGATGCAAGAAAAATCAAGCATATTATTTTGCCGGGTCGCAAAACACAGATTTTGACTTCACACCCTTCTACCTCTTACGAACTTGAAGGTGGCAAGGACAAGGCAACGGCTTTGAATATTACCGATGCTTCTGCTTTTTGGGCAAAAAGTAAATTCTTGGTAATCCTTGTTAAGTAATAAGTAGGGTATATATCAATCAAAATAACTAATGCAGAGTCTCTTTAATCAAAGAGGCTCTGCCTTTTTTCGTATATACACAATTGAATTTTTATGTAAGTGGTGTCGAGCGTTGTTCTATTAAACAGAATTTTTATGATTGAAGCGACCAATATAAATCATCTTGTTATGAACAATTTGATGCTGTTGAATTAAGTGAAAAGTGTTGTTGGCAAAATAATCAGTGAGATTAAAAAATTAATGTGAGTGATTAGTAAATTAGTGTGAGAGATTAATTGATTAGTTTCAGTGATTAATTTTTGCTTTTGTGATATTTGGTTTTGTTGAAGCGACGCATAAAAATTTTTATCACAAAAGCATAAAAATCTTAGATATGAACGAGAATAAAAAAAGCGACAAGCAAATTTGCTTGTCGCTTTGAGTTGATTATTTTATAGATTAAAATCTATTTTCGCGTTTGATATTTACTTGGTTTGGTTGCGAAGCATCGTGATTTGGTTTGCGATTGCCTGCGGGACGATGTTCGCTGTGATTGTTACGCATAGGACGTTGAGGTTTTGGTGCAGGCTCAACATAACCCTCAGGTTTTGGAATAAGAACTTTATGTGATAATTTGAATTTACCGCTTTGCTTGTCTATTCCGATAAGTTTTACTCTTATCTCATCGCCTTCTTTCAAAACGTCTTCAACATTCTCAATACGTTTCCAATCAATCTCGGTTACGTGTAAAAGACCCTCTTTGCCAGGAAGAAACTCTACAAAAGCACCGTATGGCATTATGGACTTTACAATACTGTCATAAACCTCGCCAACTTCCGGTACAGTTATGATTGCTTTAATTCTTGCAGTCGCTTTATCTATACCTTCCTTGTCGGCAGAAGAAATTTCACAAACACCAAATTCGCCCTTTTCCTCAATGGTTATTACTGTTTGAGTATCTTTTTGCAATTCTTGGATAT
This sequence comes from uncultured Bacteroidales bacterium, assembly GCA_900315335.1. Lineage (GTDB taxonomy): Bacteria > Bacteroidota > Bacteroidia > Bacteroidales > P3 > Scybalousia_A. Next base: position 18,124 of record OMYR01000034.1, on the reverse strand, counting down.
TCTTACCTTGTGGTCCAATGATAGCACCTATGAATTCTTTTGGAACAAGCATAGAAACGATACGAGGAACGAATGGTTTGTAATCCTCACGCGGCTCAGCGATAGTATCGGTGATTATTCCAAGTATATGTTCTCTGCCTCGTTTTGCTTGTGCCAATGCTTGTGCAAGTATTTCGTAAGAAAGACCTTCACATTTTATATCCATTTGGCAAGCAGTTATGCCGTCGTGAGTACCGCAAACTTTGAAGTCCATATCTCCCAAATGGTCTTCATCTCCCAAAATATCGGAAAGTACAGCCCATTTGCCATTTTTCTCAATAAGTCCCATAGCGATACCTGATACAGGCTTTTTGATTTTAACACCTGCGTCCATTAATGCAAGACAGCCTGCACAGACAGTAGCCATAGAAGAAGAACCATTAGATTCCAAAATATCACTTACAACGCGGATTGTGTAAGGACAATCTTCCTCGCTTGGAAGAACTTGTTTCAAGGCACGCATTGCAAGGTTGCCGTGTCCGATTTCACGTCTTGAGGTGGATTTATTACCTTTTACTTCGCCGGTTGCAAAGCCAGGAAAATTGTAGTGTAATATAAAGCGGTTACTTCCTTCAACCATTGCTCCGTCAATAGTTTGTTCGTCAAGTTTTGTTCCTAACGTACAAGTGGAAAGTGATTGAGTTTCGCCACGAGTAAATATTGCAGAACCGTGAGCAGACGGTAAATAATCAACTTCTGTCCAAATAGGACGGATTTCCTCCAACTGTCTGCCGTCCAAACGAACTCTTTCATTGAGTACCATATCACGCATAGCCTCTTTATGAATGTCGTGGAAATAACGGTTAAGCATTATTTGGTGTTCTTCTATGTATTCTTCGTCAAGAGTTGCCAAGAAATCGTTATATACAGCGTCAAATTTTTCGCCTCTTTCTGCTTTTGATTTGATGCCTTGCTTTGCTAAATCATAACATTTCTGATAGCACTCTTGTTGCATTTTTTCTTTGATTTGTTCATCGTCCTCTTCGTGGCAATACTCTCTTTTTTCGGTTTTGCCGGCCATAACGGTCAATTCTTCCAAAGCAGCACAATGAATTTTGATGCTTTCATGAGCAGCTTTCAAGGCGTTAAGCATAACATCTTCGCTTACTTCTTTCATCTCACCCTCAACCATCATTATATTATCCTTAGTTGCGGCAACAATCAAGTCAAGGTCGGCATATTCTTGCTGTTCGTAGTCCGGGTTGATAACAAACTCGCCGTCTATTCTTGCAACACGGCATTCACTTACCGGGCCGTCAAAAGGTATATCACTGCAAGCCAAAGCAGATGCGGCAGCAAGAGCAGCCAATGCGTCAGGCGGATTTTTTCTATCTCCCGAAATCAATGTTATCTGAACTTGAACTTCTGCATGGTAGTTTGAAGGGAACAATGGTCTTAATGCTCTATCTACTAAACGAGCAATAAGAATCTCATACTCGGAAGGGCGTGCTTCTCTTTTGAAGAAACCACCTGGGAACTTACCTGCTGCGGCATATTTCTCTTGATAATCCACACTTAAAGGCAAAAAATCTACATCAGCACCAGCTTCTTTCTTTGCACATACGGTAGCAAGCAACATTGTATCGCCCATTCTTACCACAGCGGAACCGTCTGCTTGTTTTGCTAACTTTCCTGTCTCAATTTCAATCTGTCTTCCGTCTTGTAATGTGAAGACTTTTTTAATTCCAATCATCTGTAATGTATATTAATTCATCTTATCCCCAAAGAGCCTAAAAAGGATACAAAAATATTTAATTTCATCTGGCTCTTTTGTTAAAAACAAAAAAAGGCAATCGCAAAAACTCTTGATTGCCTTTTACATTCTTTTCATTTCAATGAAGTAACCAAGTTATGAATTTGATTACTTTCTTAGACCCAATTCTTTTATCACTGCACGATAACGATTGATGTCTTTTTCTTTAAGATAGTCTAACATACGTCTTCTTTTGCCCACAAGACGAACCAATGCACGTTTGGTAAAGTTATCGTTCTTGTGTTGCTTAGAATATTCAGTTAAGTGCTGAATGCGAAACGTGAATAATGCTATCTGTCCTTCTGCTGAGCCGGTATCCTGTTCGTTTTTGCCGAACTTACCGAAAATCTCTCTCTTTTTCTCGCTTGTTAAATACATTTCTTTTAGTTTTTCTTATTTTTTGTGTATTATTATTTGAAGTTGCAAAAATACAATGTTTTTTTATTCTGACAAAGAAAATTTTGAATATTTTGCAATTATTCTTCATTACCCGGTAAAACCTCATCAACTTCTATGTCGAAGATTAGCAAACTTCCAGCCGGTATGTCAGGAGAATCTTGTAAGCCGTAACCTAATTTGGGGTGAATCCAAACAGTGTATCTCGACCCTGCATTCATCATTTGTACGGCTTCCGTAAAACCTTGAATGAAGTTGTCGATGCCTTGTAAGTGAGGCTGCGAATTAGGATTGTCAAAATCCGATTGAATTTTAATAATCTTTCCCTCATTGTTAAGTATGCTTAATTCATACTTAAATCTTATTCTGTCATCATTACCGGCTTTCGGCTTAATACCCTTGCCTTGTTTTACAACCTTATATTGCAATCCCGATGCTGTGGTTTTTACTCCTTGTTTGCCTTTATTCTCTTTCAAAAATTTCTCTGCCGCATCAATGTTTGCTTTTGCTTTGTTTTTGATGTTGTCATATTGACTTTCTTGTTGTTTTCGGGCAAAAGTTTCAAGTATCTCCATACATTGTTCGTCCGTAAACATAGGCTTTGATGCACTATCCTCAATATAACCTTCTTTGAAAGCGGAAGCAAAAATATCGGCGTTCAATTCGTTGTTGCCTTCTTTTTTCGCTTGTTTGCCATTCAAATACCCATAGGCATAAGATGCGGAATCTTTCAGCGTTTTCAAATCCGCTTTGGATATTTTTTCGTTGCTTTTAGAACAAGAACCAAGAAGCATCAAAGCAACAGCGCCAAAGATTATATGAGTTTTTGTAACCCTGTCTTTCATTTTATTTTTTTGTTGTTAATATTGTTTTATTGTTATCTCAAAAACGGTTGGCAAAATTATACAATATTTGCGATATGACAATAATAATTCGTATCAATAGATGAAAAAATTTATTGTTTTCATCTATTTTTTATCATCTCAACCAAAAAACGTTATCTTTGCAAGTCATATTTTTATGTATGCTACGATGAGCATATTAATTAAATTAACATTGAAAGTATTATCAAAATGAAAGAAATTTATTTTGCAGGTGGCTGTTTTTGGGGCACTCAACATTTTTTTAAGCAAATAGATGGCGTTGTTGAGACCCAAACAGGTTTTGTTAATGGCAATATTTCAAATCCTACATACGAAGAAGTTTATACCGATACCACCGGATATGCGGAGGCGGTAAGAGTTAAATATGATGAAAACAAAGTTGATTTGGAGTTTTTGTTGGATATGTTTTTCCATGCGATAGATCCTACCATTCTTAACAGACAAGGACATGACGAGGGTACTCGTTATCGCACGGGAGTGTATTATAATGATGAAAATGAGTTGCAGATAATTCGTAAAGTATTCGATGAAAAACAAAAACAATACAATCAACCTATTGTTACAGAAGTAGAAAAACTTAAATCTTTTTATCCTGCAAGTGAATATCATCAAGATTATTTGGATAAAAATAAAGACGGATATTGTCATCTGCCTTTGGAACTTTTTGAGTGGGCAAAACAACAAAAAATGAACAAAAGATAAATTTTTACATAAATTAAGTTTAATAAAGTTGTAAAAATATTGCATGGTAAGTGAATTGTTTGTAATTTTGCAACGCAAAAGTAAGTTGATTACTTTGATTGAGAAAATAATAACTGAAATCGCTAAATTAGTGTTAAACATCAGTGAAATAATATTAAACATTAGTAAAATAGTGTTAAACATTAGTAAAGCGGTTATTGATACAGGTAAAATGATGTAAAGCATCGGCGAAACAGTTGTTAAAATTAAAAAAGTAGTAGCTGATATTGGTAAAACGTTTTGTGATATTAAATGAAGAATAAGTATATTGACCTTGTCGAGCAGACTTTCGAGTTTCCGCAGGACGAATTTACGGTTGAGGATAATGAATTGAATTTTCACGACATTCCTCTTATGGATATTATCAAGCAATATGGTACTCCTTTACGCTTGACTTATTTGCCCAAGATTTCTTCTCAAATTCAAAAGGGTAAGCGTCTGTTTAATGTCGCAAGAGCCAAAGTGGATTACAAGGGAACATATAATTATTGTTATTGCACCAAATCTTCGCACTTTGAATTTGTGCTTAGCGAAGTGTTGAAAAATGATGTCAATTTGGAGACTTCTTCCGCTTTTGACATCAATATAATTGAAGAGTTGTTTAATCAGGGTAAGATCACTAAGGAACAATTTATTATTTGCAACGGCTTTAAGCGTCCGCAGTATATAGAAAATATCGGCAACTTGATTGACAACGGTTTTTGCAATATCATACCTATTATTGATAATATAGAAGAGTTGGATGCGATGAATGACCGCATAAACACTCAATGTAATGTCGGTATTAGGATTGCAACCGAAGAGGCTCCGCAGTTTGATTTTTATACTTCGAGACTTGGAATACGTTACAACGAGATTTTGGATTTTTACAAGAGAAAAATCCAAAATAACAAGAAGTTCAAATTGAAAATGCTGCATTTCTTTATCAATACGGGCATAAAGGACACGGCTTATTATTGGAGTGAGTTGGGAAAATGCGTCAATGTGTATTGTGAATTGAAGAAAATCGCTCCGCATTTGGATAGTTTCAATATAGGCGGGGGACTTCCTATCAAAAACTCGCTTGGTTTTGAATACGATTATGAATATATGGTTGAGGAGGTGCTTGCTCAAATCAAGGAAACGTGTAACAAAAACGGTGTTGAGGAACCTAATATTTTTTCGGAGTTCGGTTCATTCACTGTCGGCGAATCTGGTTGTATTCTTTATTCTATTATAGATCAAAAAAGACAGAACGACAGAGAGCTTTGGTATATGATAGATTCTTCTTTCATTACTACATTGCCTGATACTTGGGGAATAGGACAGAGATTTATACTTTTGCCAATCAACAAGTGGAATAACGAATATGGCAGGGTTTTTCTTGGTGGTTTGACGTGTGATTCCTTAGATTATTACGCAGCAGAAACACATTCCAACGCTATATTTTTGCCTAAATTCGCAAATACCGATGACGAGCCGTTGTATATAGGATTTTTCCATACGGGTGCTTATCAGGAATCGCTTGGTGGTTATGGTGGAATACAACATTGTTTGATTCCGCAGCCTAAACACGTTATTTTGGATAAAGACGAAAACGGCGAATGGACGACCAAACTTTTTGCAAAAGAACAATCACATAAATCGATGCTTAAAATATTGGGATATTAACACTATATAATGTATTGTATGAATGAGTTGAAACTTTTAGATTTGATAGAGGAAGCAAAAATGGGCGATAGCGAGTCGCAGTATCTTGTGGGTGGCTATTATTTGTTTGAAAAGAAAGACTTTCTTACAGGTTGCTATTGGCTTAAACTCTCATACGAAAATGGTTTTGAAAAGGCAAGTAAAGTTTTAGCGGCAGTCTATAATGAAGGGTATTTAGTAAAAACAAATGAAAAGTTGGCAAGACACTGGTATTTGAAAAGTAGATTATCTTTCTATAAGACGGAATATAATAAGGCTTTTGGAGAAAAATTTGATAGGTATTTGGTTAATAAAACAAAGTAGTTGAAACTTTTTTTGAAATGAATACAATAAAACATAACTTTTAGAGTTATTAAAAAGTTATTTAAATAATTTATCAATTAATAAAAATTTTTATTAGACATGGCAGACTATAGAAAAGAAAGCGATCTAATCGGCGAACTTAACGTTCCGGTTGATGCTCTTTATGGCGTACAGAGTTTAAGAGGTTTCAATAACTTCAAGATTTCAGGTGTTCCAATGAACGCTTATCCTAATTTTATCAAAGGTTTTGCAATCACAAAACACGGTGCTGCAATCGCAAACCACGCACAAGGTAAATTGACTGACGAACAATTCAAAGCAATGGTTCAGGCTTGTGAAGAGATGAAAGAAGGTAAATTAGACGAATACTTCCTTTCTGATATGATTCAAGGTGGTGCAGGTACAACTGTTAATATGAATGCTAACGAAGTTATAGCAAACCGTGCTTTACAGTTGATGGGACACAAACCTGGTGAATATCAATATTGCTCACCTAACGACCACTCTAACGCATCTCAATCTACAAACGATGCTTATCCGACAGGATTCCATTTTGGTTTGTACCTTGAAAGCGAGAAATTGATTAAGGCTATCAACGATTGTGCTGCTTCTTTGGAGAAGAAAGCAAATGAATTCAAAAACATCGTTAAGATGGGTCGTACTCAATTGCAAGACGGCGTTCCTATGACATTAGGTCAGTCTTTCGGTGCATTTGCAACAATGTTAAGAAAAGCTGCTAAGGATGTTGAAGCTGCAAGAAAACACTTGTTGGAAGTTAATATGGGTGCAACTGCAATCGGTACTGGTATCTGTGCAGAACCCGGCTATTCTGAACTTTGCATCAAGGCTTTAAGAGATATCACAGGTTGGGACATCACATTGGCTGAAAACTTAATCGAAGCAACTCCTGACACATCTGTATTGGTTGGTTTGTCTTCTGAATTGAAGAGAACAGCTTTGAGAGCAATCAAGATTTGCAACGACTTGCGTTTAATGGGTTCAGGTCCTCGTTGCGGTTTGGCAGAAGTTCATCTTCCTGAAATGCAACCAGGTTCTTCAATTATGCCTGGTAAAGTAAATCCTGTTATTCCTGAGGTTATGAACCAACTTTGCTACAAAGTTATCGGTAACGATACAGCAGTTATGTTGGGTAGCGAAAACGCTCAGTTGGAACTTAACGTTATGGAGCCTGTAATGGTTTATTGCTTGTTCGAATCAATCAACCTATTGACTAACGGATTTGACACATTGCGTACTCTTTGCATCGACGGCATCGAAGCAGATGCTGAGAACTGCAAGAACTTCATCGCAAAGGCAATCGGTACTGTAACGGCTTTGAATCCTTACATCGGATACAAAAACTCTACAAGAATCGCTAAGATTGCTAAGAAAACGGGTAAAGGTGTTTATGAGATAGCATTGGAAAACGGTGTTCTTACAAAAGAACAATTGGAGACTATCTTCAAACCTGAGAATATGATTCAGCCTGTTAATCTTGATATAAAAGCAGATCAAGACAAAATCAAAGATACTTTGGAGGCTATTTTAGCAAAACTTTAATCACATAGTCGTGATTATGCGAGGCAGTGGGCGTTTGTGTTTTAATGCTTTGAGTTAAAAACAACACTCACTGCTTTTTTGTTTTTTCGTATTGCAACACGTATTTTTCAATCAAAGACTTTTGTTTGTTATGACCTTACACCTTGTCTCTTTTCAGATACCTTACCCTGCCGATTACGGTGGAGTTATTGAAGTGTTTTACAAATTAAAAGCCTTGAAACAAGCAGGCGTAAAGGTTATTTTGCATTGTTTTCAGTACAAAGACCGAAAGCCTTCGCCGATTTTGGAACAATACGCCTCAAAGGTGTATTACTATCCCCGAACGACAGGACTGAAATCGCAGTTTTCATTTTTACCTTATATTGTTGCTTCTCGCAAGAGCGACACTTTAATTCAAAACCTCTTGCTTGATGATTATCCGATAGTTTTGGAGGGTTTGCACACGTGCTATTTATTACGCAATCCCTTGTTTGCCAATCGCAAGATATTTGTTCGCACTCATAACATTGAGCATCGTTATTATATGAAACTTGCCCTTGCTTCGGGTAATATCATCAAGAAAGCGTACTATTTTATTGAAGCCATAAAATTAAAATTCTTTGAAACCAATCTATCGAAGAGTGATAAGATTTTCGCCATTTCGCAAACCGATACAACGTATTTTAAGAAGAAATTTCCAACCAAAGACGTCCGATTTCTGCCGTGCTTTTTCGATAACACGCACACCGATATCGATGCTGCAAACTTAAAAACCACTTTTCTTGCTTCCGATTATATATTGTTTAACGCCGATTTGTCTGTTGAGAGCAATGTCAAAGTCGCCCTTTTCATTATCAACAAGGTTATGCCAAGGGTCAATAAAGATATTCGTCTGATTGTTGCAGGTAGAAATCCGATGAAAAAACTTTTGCGAGCCGTCAAGAATAAGCCAAATATCAAACTTCTTTCCAATGTTGAGCAAAACAAGATGAATGCCCTTGTTGCCAATGCCCGAATAAATTTATTGCTGTCTTTTGACGGGGCGGGCGTAAAGTTAAAACTTTTGAATACTCTTTTGCATTCGCAGGGGCATTGTTTGGCGAACGATATTATGTTGCAGGGGACTAATCTTATAAATGTTTGTTCAGTTGCCAACAGCCCGGAAGAAATTGCGAAAAAAATAAATGAAATGTATGATGTTGTACCATTGAAAACAGATATCCGATTGCGTTTTGAAAAAATTTGTTTGGCAGGATACACAAACAATGTTTTAACCATAATAAAATCTTTATAAGTACTCGTAACAATACCATTTACCATCTGCAAATATAAATTTGAATGTATTGAGTACGGATTTGATAACCTCGAATTTATATTTAAGGCCCGATGGATTTATATTTGAAAGTCAAAGGCTTTTGGGTGAAGTCAAAGGCTAATAAAGGTATTATGCTCACCAAACGACAGATGACTATCGCAAATATACCAAACGTATACTATCTTTAATTGAAACACCAGCCTATGAAAAACAAAAAGCGGATAAACGCAGAAGTTCGGTTGATGATTGGGCGTCTATCCGATTTTTTGTTACAGGTGTTGGTCGATGTATGTTATTCGACAATCTTGCCATTCTCACAAGATATGGTGCGTCGTGGAAAGTCGTTTATCAATAAGTAGTCGTGAGTTGCCATAAGTATGGTTGTGCCGTTTTGTTCGTTTAACTTAAACAGTAACTTAACTATTTCCTCGCTCGTTATAGGGTCTAAATTGCCCGTAGGTTCGTCGGCAATAATTAATTCTGGATTGTTGATAATTGCACGTGCAAGAGTTATTCTCTGCGATTCGCCCTCGGAAAGATTGTACGGAAAAGCGTTTGCTTTATGCTCCAACCCCACCATTGTAAGTGCGTCGGTAACACGTTTATTTATCTCTGCTTTGTCCTTAGTGCCTGTGGCTTTAAGGACAAAGGCAAGGTTGTCATAAACGTTTCTATCGTTCAAAAGTTGTATATCTTGAAAAACTATTCCGAGTTTTCGTCTAAGCAATGGCACTTCTTTCTTGGATAAAGTCTTTAAATTAAAATCGCAAACAATACCCTCGCCACTACCAATACATACATCGGCGTAAAGACTTCGCAAAAGAGTGGATTTCCCCGACCCGGTCTTGCCGATAAGATAAACAAATTCCCCTTTTTTGAGTTCAAGATTGACATCAACCAATATTGTTTTGTCGTAGGCGATGCACACATTTTTCAAATAAACCGATAATCCTTCGTTGCTGTTTGCCATAATAGTCGTCGTTTGTATGATTTTGTCGTTATGTACATTGAAATTAAAGTGCAAATGTAGTACTTTTTTTCGGATAAAATATGTTTTGACGAAAAAACAAGGCTTTGTATGTTGTATTTGGGAAAAATGTTGTAATTTTGACGTGTCAAAATAAAGATAATAAATAGTAAAAATAAAGATAAACCAAATAATATGCAGACTATATTGATTTTAGACCACGGCAGTCAATACACTCAACTGATTGCACGAAAGATAAGAGAACAAAACGTATATTGTGAAATTCACCCATACAACAAAATTCCGCAGATTACAGAAGATATTAAAGGTGTGGTTTTATCGGGCAGTCCCTATTCAGTAACTGATGCAGCGGCTCCAAACACTGATTTATCAATGTTTAAAGGTAAAATTCCGGTATTGGGTATTTGTTACGGGGCTCAGTATATGGTTTATAAATCGGGTGGTAAGGTCGAAAAGAGTGTTATAAGAGAATATGGTCGTGCCAAATTGGTTAGTGTCAATGAACAAAGCCCATTGTTGAAAGGTGTAAAACAAGACTCGCAAGTGTGGATGTCTCACGGCGATACTATATTGGAGTTGCCGCAGGATTTTGAAGTTATTTGTTCGACGAGCGATGTCCAAAATGCAGGGTATAAAATAAAAGGCGAGCAGACTTATGCCATTCAGTTCCACCCGGAGGTTCATCATAGTGAGTTTGGTAGTGTGTTGCTTCGTAATTTCGTTATAGATATTTGTGGTTGCGAAGGTTCATGGACGCCTGCAAGTTTCGTTAAATCCACTATCGAAGATTTGAAAAACAAACTAAAAGATGATAAAGTAGTCTTGGGATTGAGCGGAGGTGTGGATTCGTCGGTTGCAGCAATGTTGTTGCATCGTGCAATAGGCAAGAATTTGACTTGTATCTTTGTTGATAACGGCTTATTGCGTAAGAATGAATTTGAAGATGTATTGCAGTCTTATCAAAATATGGGCTTAAACGTTATAGGAGTTAATGCCAAAAAAGACTTTTATTCGGTATTGGGAGGCGTTACAGACCCTGAAAAGAAACGTAAAGCAATAGGCAAAACATTTATTGATGTGTTCGATAGAGAAGCCAATAAACTAAAAGACGTTAAATGGTTGGGACAAGGAACTATTTATCCCGATGTTATAGAATCAAGCAGTGTCAAAGGTCCTTCTCAAACAATTAAATCGCATCATAATGTGGGTGGTTTGCCTGATTATATGAAATTGCAGTTGGTAGAGCCGTTGAGATTGTTGTTCAAAGATGAAGTCCGCAGGGTCGGAAAGGAATTGGGATTGAAAGATGAACTATTGAAAAGACACCCATTCCCTGGACCGGGTTTGGCGATTAGAATTTTGGGCGATATAACCGAAGAAAAGGTTGCTATATTGCAGGAAGTGGATAATATATTTATCTCTTCGTTGAAACATTGGGATTTGTACGATAAGGTTTGGCAGGCAGGAGCAGTGTTGTTGCCTATTCAGAGTGTAGGAGTTATGGGCGACGAGAGAACATACGAAAGAGTGGTGGCTTTACGTGCTGTTGAGAGTGTTGATGGTATGACAGCGGATTGGTGTCATTTGCCATACGAGTTCTTAGCCGAAGTTTCCAACAAGATAATCAACCAAGTGAAAGGTGTCAATAGAGTTTGCTACGATATAAGCAGCAAACCACCTGCAACAATCGAGTGGGAATAGTGGCATAAGCAGGAGACGAAGAATTGAAAAATTTTCTTCGTGAGAAAAACGTTGAAAAAGGAATATAATAAAAGGCAATTGGTGTTGAAAAAGATTTTGGTGAGCATAGTATTGGTTTTGGTGGTTGCGACAAATGGATTTTGTCGCAGTGTAACCAATATTGCTCCCAAAACTCAAAAAACTGCGATAAAGGTTGCAATGCTTTTGCCGTTGTACTACGAGAATATCGATGAGTTATCGTTTAATGAGTACAATATAGACGAAAAACGTGGTAAAAAGTATAAGTGTTTCTCTTATTTGCCTTTTTATGAGGGGGCGAGATTGGCGTTGGACGAATTGGAAAAACAAGGTTATAAGGTGTCGTTGTACGTTTTCGATTGCGGAGATAACGATGATAAAAAGATGCAAACCGCTTTGAATCACTCTGCAATGAAAGATATGGACTTGGTTGTGGCATTGGTGATGAAACAAAGTTTTAATATGGTCAGTGAATTTTGTAGGATAAACAAGATTCCTCTTATTAATCCCTTATCGCAAGACGACGGAATATTGAACAACCCATACGTTATCAAAATCCAACCCGACGATATGGCAAGAACGGTTTCGTTGGTCAAATATATCGAACAGAAACGCACTGATGAAAAGATAGTTGTCTTGTATGACGATAGAGATACGCCACAGGATATTCTTGCCTATTGGAAAGAATATCTTCCAAAGGTTAGCACAAAATGGACTATCATCAATTACCGAAAAAATGCGTCAAGGCTCAGCAACTACCTCTCTGATAAGGAAAACAACTTCGTTATCAATCTTATCAACAAAAAGACACAAGCCGATAACAAAGCCCACGCAAAAGCGTTGATAAATACTCTGTCGAATAAGAAATGCAAAATAACTTTATTTGCTTCTTATGATTGGTTTGATTATGTCGGTAATGATTACAAAGTCTTGCAGGAATTGAATTTACACTTCTTTCTGACTTATTATAACGACTTTACAAACGTGAATTTTACGAACTTTGCGAACAAATATCGTACTCATTTCAAGGTTGTACCCGATAAGATTTATGCTTCTATCGGTTATGATATTATCAATTATTTTCTGCCGTTGATAAGCTCAAAAGGCAAAGATTTTATCCATTCTCCCAATACTACGGAGCAAAAAGATATGATAGTAAGGTATAAGTTTGCCAAGCCTGACGACAATCTTGGTTGGGCGAATACTAATGCTATTATTTACAGGTTGGAAGATTACAAGGTTAGGTCTTGTTGGTGTTACTAAGATATATAGTGAAATTATGTTGAATTTGCTTAAAAAGAATATATATATATTGTTTGTTGTATTGGCATTGTTGCTTGTTTTGAATGCCAATGCCCAAAGCGTGGAGGTGTATGATTTGAAAACGCCGTTGGTTGTTGCAAACGTGCATATAAAAGACCCTCAGAGCATCGACAATCGTTTGATTTACACTCTTTCAACGCTTAGTCAGGATAATATAACTTTGTCTTGGCAGAATTCTTACACCAAGAAAACCAAAACAAAATGGTTCGTTCGATTGCAATACCGTTTAAGCGAAGATGAGCAATGGCAAGACGTGAAAGACAAAAACGGCCGCACGGTGGAAATGGTTACGATGCAAAAACGTATTCCTCGAAAATTTGACAACATAGTTTTGCCGCAAGAATGTAATAATAAAGACTTTGTACAAATCTCATGGCTTATGGATACTTATTCCAAAAACAAAGGCGGCTATCCCGATATAGTGTTTAAGAATATTAGAATAAAGTCTGACTTTGATAAATTCTTTGGGCAAACTGCTGTGATAAAAGTACATAATAATAATGACGATACCAAGGAGGATTTGACACAGATAAATTTCAATAAGATACCGTTGCCGTACGTTTTTCCCGAAACCAAGCGAATCGTTGTTCTTTCGCAGAATATAAGAGACAGCATAACTATACGTATCAGCGGAAGCGATGCTGCGTATTTCTCTTCTTCGATAACTTCGATAGAAGGCAAATACCCGTCCAAGACTTTAACCATAAGTTATGCTCCGAAAAAGGAAGGACATCATCAAGCCACATTGGTCATAGATGCAAAGAAGTTGCCACGCCCGATTGAAATAAAACTTAACGGTATTTGTGCAACTCACACTTCGTATGATGCCGACCTGTTGCCCGATGCCGATATTCAGACCAATAAATTCTCTTACACCATACCTGTTTTCTCAAATACCGACTACCAATACAGGATTAACCAAAAAACAAACAAGTATCAACCTATAAACATCAAATACAAGTGGTATAGAGATTCTGACCCTATGTTTGTTATGTACGATACGGTTAAGAAATTGGAGTATTGTGCTGCATTAAAATCGCCTAATGGTGCTACAACGTTGGAAATAGAATTATTTGCCAAAGACAAAATCGATATTGAGGATTATTTCGGCTCGCCCAAGACCAAAATGATGATTAAATCGGGTCAATGGAGCGATGTCCGTAATTGGAAAGACAGAGAATTACCGAATGTCGAGGATTTTGTTGTGATAGATAAAGGTGTTAATGCAAAGGTGGATAAAGATGTGTCTTGCAATACTCTTATATTGTTGGACAGCGCCCATGTTTCGATAAACAAAAGCAAGACATTCTATATTTCAAACAATATATTTTACAACAAGAACGCTTATTTCACGGTTTCTCAGCAGTTGTTGTCCTCTCGTTGGAACTATATCTGTTCGCCGATTAACCAAGCCCACGCAGCGATATTTTCCTTATTGAACTCCAAAAGGGATAACGAGACTTGGCTTATGCAATACAATACAGGCCACAAATCCAAGTTGGACGACTATTGGAGCGAATACATAACAGACCCGCAATTCAAACTCCTGCCAGCAAAAGGCTATGCCGTATATACTCATCAAGATATGGAGGTTAAATATGAGGGATTGCTGTGTCCTTCTTCGGTAAGTGTGCAGTTGGTCTCCACTCCTGAGGATAGGTGGAACTTGGTCGGCAACCCTTACACCGCACCATTGTCGAGCAAGAAGCTATTTGAGGATATAGACGGCAGAATACAAGGCAATGCCATAATGCTTTTCGACCGCAACACAAAGGTTTATAACCCTATAATAATAGATGCGAAAGAAGAAGTGATGATACCGTCTTTGGAATCTTTCTTTGTCGAAGCGTTGAAGACTTCAAGCGAGATTACTTTCAAAAGAACACACCAATATATACCTAAAACGTCCGACCAATCGTGGTTGAACAATAATTATTTGAATTTATCCGTTTCCAAAGGTTACGACTGGCAATATGTTTTGCTTGGTATGAACAATGAGAGCGAATATGGTTTCGATGATTTGGATTGTCATAAATTGTTCGGCAATAGCGAGAGTATGCCCGATGTGTATTTGAAAGACGCAAACGATGAGTATTCGGTTTGTGTTGTTCCGTCCTATCCTGTGATATATGATGTAGGGCTGTATATCGGAGAAGACAACAATGTGGAGTTAAGCCTTAACAATCTTTCCATACTTCCCGATTATGTGTATATATTTATGGAAAACAAAACCGACGGAACGTTTATTGATTTCTGCAAGCAAGACAAGATAAACATCGATTTGCATAGCGGAACAACGGACGATTATCGTATCCATATACTTAAATCTTTGGACATTGAACAATCCAAGTACGACCGAAGCGGCGTCTATCTTTGGAGCGATAAAGGAAGAATGCTTTTCTTTAACGAGGGTTTGAACAATATTGAGAAAATACAATTGCTGCAAGGCAATAAAACCATATTCGTTGAAAATGTTTATGGCGGCAAAGTATTTTCTTATAAATTGAATAAAGGCAAATATGTTGTTAAACTGCTGATAAACGGCAAGTGGAGTGAAAACATAAATCTTTCAATCTAACATTGCCAAGTCAAAGGAATTAAATATAAACAATATAAAAAGACAATAAGAAAAAGCACAGAATTTGGTTTGCAAAAGCATAAGAGTAAAGATGAAAAGGAATTTCGTGTCGATTATAATAACGTTGTTTTTGGTGCTATGTGCTAATGCACAGAGTGCTGATTTGTTGAAGTTGATTGATAAAGGGGAGTACGTTAAAGCGAAAACACTTTTTGGACAGGTTTTCAGTGAAGATACCACAAGTGCAGAATATTTCTTTACGATGTATTCGTATTATATCAAATCGGACAACGAAGATAAAGATTATTTGTTGGCATACGAATATCTGATAAAATACAATCAAGTATCTAAGACCAAAATAGATAAATCTTCAATTGCAAGGGAAGTATTAACCGACGTCTATCAATCCAAAGACATTGATAGATTTAATAAGTACATCGCTTTGACCGAAGATATGCCAGAGTTGAACAAAGAAGCCAAACGTATTTGCTATCAACTTGCATACGACCATATACAACAGACGCAATCCATAGAAGATTACAAGCACTTTATACAAGCCTATCCCGATGCACCGCAAAGAGAAGATGCTATGATGTGGTTGAACGAAAATCTTTTGCAGGAATATGTTCAATCCAACAATATAGATTCTTTGAAGTCTTTTGCCCAAACGACTTCTTCCGATATTTACCGCTCCAAAGCGTTGAGTGAAATAGACCGTTTGTCGTTTTCTAAGGCTTTGAAAGAAAATACTGTGGATTCGTATATGACGTACATCAAAGAGTTCCCGCAAGGCGATTATATCCGTGTTGCAAAAACCAATATCGAGAGGGTACAATACGAGATTCTACGTACCCAAAACAATATAACCGATATGATTGCCTATTTGACTACAACTCCAAAAACGGACAAGAACTATAAAGAGTTTTTCGACAAGTTATCTTATTGTGCAATGGAAAGGTACTCTCTTTTGGCGATGAAGACCGTTCAAGACATTGAACCTAATGAGAGTTTGTTGAATGTATTTGCAAGGCGTTATGCCTACGGTTTGGATTTACATCGTATAAATATGCTTTTGGAGACATTCCCAAAACTGAAAGACAATGCCGATGTTATTCAGGCAAAAAAAGACGCACAGACTTTGGAGACACTGAAAAACAAAAAGGATTTAACTTTGGAGGATTATAAGGCTAATAAATCTTTATTCAAAAAACTTGACGCTCAAACGGCGGGTAAGATTTTTGAGACTTTTGAGGAGTTAAATTCCAAGCAACCAAAGAGCAAGATTTTGAATTTCGGTTTGCAAAAGGACTATATCTATTTGCAGTTCAAAAATGCTCAATCTATGGAGATGAATATGTTTTTGACCGAGACGCCAACGCAATTGCCACAATCGTGCAATGACGTACGGTTTGTTTCAAAGGTCGATAGCAACGGATATGATTATTATGATGGCAGCACGAATAGAGATATTTTTTACAGCGTCTTGGAGAATGGGACGTGGAGTAACCCGACATTGTTGCCTTCGCCGATAAACAGCCGTTATGATGATTGCAACGCTGTGCTGTCCAAAGACAAAAAGACCTTGTATTTTTCTTCCGATAGGGGTATGAACTTCGGCAAAAAAGATATATATGTGTCTTATCGTGAGGATATAAACGATTGGAGCAATTGGTCTGAACCTGTGCTTTTGGGCGAAGAGTTCAATACAAAGGATGATGACTATGTGGTGGCATTGACAGATAGCCTTATTGTCTTAACGCAGGACGACACTTTTAATCCTCAAAACTATATCTGTTTGGAAGGCAAGACAAATTTCTCTTGGCTTTCGGGCAAGATAAATACCAAGAATTTAACCTCTCCACAACTGACCAAAATCAATATATACGACAAGCAGACCCTTGAACTGAAAAACATTATTCACCCTAACGAGAATGGTTTTTATGCTGTATTGAAGACCAAAGACTATGTATTGGCGTGCCAAAGGCGTAATTTTTATTGTCCGCTTTCCGAGACCGTTCCCGAGTTGCATTATATCGAGCAAATGGTGTCTAAGCACGAATTGGTAACCATTAAATCACCTTTTGACGAGTCGGGGTCTTTGACTAAGACAGGCAGAAAGGATTTAGAGATTTTGGCTGAGAGTTTTGTCAATACACCATATATTTTGACCATAGGCGTGCATTCATTCAAATTATCGCAGAAGACAGACGGCAAGGATTTAAGCGACAAACACGCAAAACAAATCTATGATATTTTGGTCAAACAAGGTATGGACAAAGACAATATCGTTATTACGGGCTACGGCAAAGAGGGTATTGTTCAAGGTTGGGAAGAAACGAGCAGCCTTGATATTGGTGCGATGATGAAATAACGGATTTTTTTTTGTTCACTATTTCCAATCCAACACCGTTTTGAAATTTCTTTGTGCTCCGCACACAAGGTTTCTTTTGCGCTCCCCGCGCGGGGGTGTGCAGCCACACAGGCAAATAACGCATAGCGATTATCTTTTTTTATTTGCAAATCCGCACGGCTATGCCATAATTGCCTGTGTGGCTGCACACTAAGTTGTTGATTATTAAGGGTGTTTTGGTGATGTTTAAGACTGGTTGAATAGTGTTTAATACTGGTATTGGTTGCGTTATTTTTCGTTGAAAAACCCGCATTTCCGACAGGACTATTGCCTGTGTGGCTGCACACAAAATATTCTTTTGGCGAGAAGTGATAACCGCAAGAATTTTTATGGTCGCAGATGCCGACACTTTCATCAAGAATTTCGTTTGTTTGAGTGTCAATATAAGGGGTAAAACTTTTGCGACCACAACGGGGACAACGCAATTTGCTACCGCTTCCAGAGTAT
>OMYR01000015.1 GCA_900315335.1 uncultured Bacteroidales bacterium | reverse complement strand
TAGTAGTCAGAGATGTTTTTGTCAAGGGCGAGAGAAAAAGGATTTACACGCCGAAATTATCGTCTGCGGGCAAGGTTTCAACGAAGTATTTGGCAAGGCAGGTGGCAGTTGAATCTACGATTTCGGATAACGAGGCGAAGAGATTTATAGAAGCCTTTGTGATGGTTCTTCGGGAGCAGTTGGCTGACGGTCAGCAAGTGAAATTGAATAAGTTAGGCACGTTTTCACCGAAGATAAAGGTTAAGGCAGTGGATAGTGAGGAGGATTTTTCGCTTGATGTGATACAGAGCAAATCGGTTGAGTTTCGCCCGAGTGTTGAAGTGGAGGACGAATTAAAGACCGCCTCGTTCAGAAAAGTTAATCTGAATTTGAAACACGTGTAAAAAAAGAATAAACAATTGATAATTAACGAGCGAACAAATCGCTCATAGTATTAATAAATAAAACAAAAAACAATGGACAAACAAAGCATTAACACTTTTCTTATGACAAATGGAAAGAATTTTCCTGAGGAAGAAATGTCAAATATTCGTAGCAAATTGGAAACAGTTTCAGATGAAAATTATTCTATCTTATTAGGGATGGAATTCAAATCGCCAACAACAGTACTATTAATCAGTATATTTTGCGGTAGTTTGGGCATAGACCGTTTCTATCTCGGTGATACAGGTATGGGACTTGGCAAAATTTTGACTGCCGGTGGCTGTGGTATTTGGACTATCATTGATTGGTTTAATGTTCAAAAAGCCACAAGGCAAAAGAATTTCATTAAATTGGAATCATTCCTTGCATCTTGCTAAGAAAATGCTTGTTTTCTATTTGATATTATGTTATTAGCAATATTATATTGATGTCTGATAATAAAGTATTGCAATACAAACAAGCAAAAGGATTTTATACCAATTTAATCTGCTTATATATCGTAGCGATAGTTTTGGTAATAATTCCTTATTTAATGGGGCATAACGTATGGGGATGCCCCATTAAATTTTTATTTCATATTCCCTGCCCGGGTTGTGGCTTAACAAGAGCTTTCGGGTTTATCTTACACGGCGATATTTCCACGGCTTTTTATTACAATCATTCGAGTATAATTGTTTTTCCGTTTGCTTTCGTGGTGTTTATACTGCTTATCATTGATATTATTTGCAACAAAGCATTCACTTATCAGTTCTATTGCAAAATAAATCGCCTTTGCACTAATAAAGTATTCCTTGTGCTTGTGATTATCTTCTTTATCTATTCTTATTGCCACGCCCTTGCTATCGGCATTTGACGTTACATGTGCGATATATAACACAATAATAGGAATGATTTTAAGTCAGCGAAAGAAATATATCAACGGAATAAATAAAAAGATTAAGAGAAATAATAATTAAAACTAAGGCAGATATAAACAAATTGAGGGAAATTCTTTTCAGAATTTCCCTCGCTGATTTTGGTGCGGATGGAGAGACTCGAACTCTCACCCCTCACGGGACTAGATCCTAAGTCTAGCGCGGCTACCAATTACGCCACATCCGCTGTTTTGTGGTTGCAAAATTACAACGTTTTCTGCAACCTACAAAATTTTTTGACAAAAAATTTACTTTGTAAGTCCCAACTCTTTCTTCATAAGTTGTGTAACATCATCACTATCACCTGCATACCAAAGAATGCCGTTAGATTCAAAAATGTAGTCATACTTACCGTTCTTTGCCACATTTGCAGCTGCATCTTTGACTTTCTTTTGTATAGCGGTCATTAGTTCAGTCTCTTTTGCCGATATTTCCTGCTGTCCGTTGGCTTGGAAGTTCTGCAAACGGCTATATGCGTCTTGAATTTCCTTTTCCTTAGTTTGCTTTAATAAATCCGATAGCTGGTCTTTCTTTGCTTGGTATTCGGAATTAAGTCTCTCAACTTCTTTTTGCATCTCTTCTCCCGTAGCACGAAGTTCTTGGAAGAAATCTTCAAGAGTTTTCTTTGCTTGCTCATAGTCCGGCATACTCTGTATAAGTTCGCTGGAATTGAAATGACCCAACTTAACTGCCTTCTGTGCATTTACATTAACTGCCGCAAATGAGAACATTGCCACAACTACCAATAGTTTTACTGCTTTTTTCATCTCCTTTTTGTGTTTTCTTATTTCTAAATTATTAATTATCTCTTTTCAATTCTTTTTTACAAAGGAATTAACGTTTTCTTGTGCTGCCATTGACTTTATATCCCAACTCAGACAAAACCAAATCGGAAATATCGGTTTTATCATCAACATAAAGCAACGCCGCTCCCGATGCCTTGTCAAAGACTGCCGAATAGTTCTTCTCTTTTGCCAACTTCTCTATTGCATTATAAACTTTGTCCTGTATAGGTTTCACAAGTTCGGAACGTTTTTTAGCCAAATCGCCGTCATTACCGAAACGCTGCTTTTGAAGATTTTTGGCTGCCTTTTCAGCTGCTACAATCTCGTTTTCCTTTTTCGTTTTCAAATCACTTGGCAATAACAATGCCTCTGCTTGATATTGCTTATACATCTTATCAACTTCCGCCAACTGATTTTCAATTTCCTTTTGCCATTGCAACGAAGCGTCGTCCAATTCCTTTTGTGCTTGCTTGTACTCCGGCATATTGCTTAGTATGTAATCCGAATCGACGCACGCAAACTTCTGCGAAAAGCCACACATCGCACACAACAGCAACGTAGTTATTACTAAAACCTTTTTCATATCATAATTGTTTTTTTATTGTTCTATATATTTCAAACCAATATCTCAAAGTTAGTCTATCGAACCATTCAAAGATATGTGGAAATGTCCTTTGCTTCGATTTACCTCTCCGAAAGCAGGGTCAAAGCCATAGCCCCAATCAAAGCCAATCAATCCGAACATCTGCATAAAGATTCTCACGCCCACACCTGCCGAACGATACATCTTGAACGGCGAAAAACTTGCGAAGTTCGACCACGAATTACCACCCTCTGCAAAAGCCAAAACATACACGCTCGCCGCAGGATTTAAGGTTATAGGGTAACGAAGTTCAAGCGTAAATTTATCAAATACCGAAGCACCTCTGTCCGGCGAAAGAGCCGAGGCATCATAACCACGCAACGAAACAACCTCTCTACCGTCAAGAGCATAACCAGTCAAACCGTCGCCACCTAAATAAAATCTCTCAAACGGCGAATAGTCTATATCCTTATTATATCTACCCAAGAAGCCAAATCTTGAACGCGCCGACAAAACAAGATTATCAACTATATTGATGTACCAACCGGCACGTAAGTTGATTTTGTAGTATTCAAGCCATTTGTATTTCTCTTGATCTGTAAGTTTTGAGTAGTCCTTGCCATCGACAAGCGAATAAGGGAATGTAAAAGCGCCCTCTGCAACAAATTCGCTACCAGAACGAGGATATATAGGCTGGTCTATTGAGTTTCGTCCAAAGGTAATTGTATATGCCAAATTGTTGGACTTTCCTGTTGTCATCACAAACGAAGTTGCGTTTTTAACATCGTACAACTGGTATTTAATACCCTGCACCAAAGTAAAGTAATCATCCGGCCAAGTTAAACGCTTACCCAAAGACACGCTCGCACCAAACATTTTCAAGTGATAATTGCTTACATCATAATAATAAGAATCATCTTGGTAATTGTAATAAATGCCGGCACTCAACGAAGTAGGTTTCTTTCCTCCGAGCCAAGGCTCTGTAAAAGATAACGATGCTCCGTAATAATACGAGCCATTGGTTTGCAAACCCAAAGATACTCTTTGTCCGTCGCCCACAGGGAACGGTCTCCACGCACTTGGGTCAAACATCTTCCTTGCCGAAAAGTTTGTAAGCGTTAATCCAGCCTGCAAAAGCAACATTCCGCCTCCCCAACCACCGGAAGCATTTACCATATTACCCGAATTTTTTTCATCTAACTCATAAGTAATATCCACCGTACCATTCTGCATATTAGGTTCTATTTTAGGATTTATCTTCTCAGGATCAAAATAACCTAATTGTTGCAATTCTCTTATCGAACGAAACACATCGTCTCTTGAAAACAATTGTCCCGGTATAGTTTTTAACTCTCTACGAACAACGAAATCATTGGTAGTCGTGTTACCTGTTATATCCACCTTACCAATACGAGTCTGCACGCCTTCGTACATACGCATCTCAATATCTATTGAATCGTTCTCGATATTTATTTCAGTAGGGATAACTCTGAAAAACAAATAGCCGTCGTCCATATACAAAGAAGAAATATCCTTACCTGTTGCATCATAAGTTACATTACGAGTCAAAAGTTCTTTATTGTAAGGGTCGCCTTTGTTTATTCTCAATCTGTCGGATAATTCTTTTGAAGTGTATTTGGTATTACCCACCCAAGTGATATTACGGAAATAATACTTCTTACCCTCATACACATTCATCTTGACAAATATCTCATCGTGCTTTGCTTTCTTTGAGAAAAGTCTTGTAAATATATTACCTTTTGGTTTATCACTTTTGACAAGGTAAGTTGTATCCCAAGTTATGGCAGCATCTCTAAAACCTTCGTTGTTATATTTCTCAATGATACGATCTTTATCCGCTTTGTAATCTGATTCTATCAAACGAGAAGATTTCCAAAAACGCCACCAACGATACTCTTTCGTATCTTTCATCTGATGTCTAATCTTACTTTCCGTCAAGAACTCATTGCCCGTTGTTTCAATTTTGGCAATACGTACTTTTTTTCCTTTATCAATCTTAAACGTTATATGGCTTTCTTTTCTTGGTGAATTGGTATCAGGGGTTTCTATTATCTCTGTTGTTGCATTGTAAAAACCTTTGTCGGCAAAATAATCGTGAATAATGTTTTTGCAGTTTGTTTTCATATTGTCAGTCAAGACATCGCCGATAGCAATATGAAGTTTCTCTCTAATCTTATCTCCCTCACTTCTTGATATTCCCTCGAAACTAAAATGCGACATTCTTGGCTTAGTAGTAAAATTATACTCCAAATATATTGTTCTGCCCTTAACCTTTGTTATATAAATATGAATATCATCGAATATTCCTTGCTTCCATAATCTATCCAAAGCCGTGGCAAATTTATCGGAAGGAATAACTATCTTTTCTCCGACTGATATGCCTGAAAGCAAGATTACACTACTATGATCCAAATGGTCTGCACCGGTGATTATTATATCGCCAACTTCATATTCTTTTGGTGAAAAATAGTCTATATATATCAACTCCTCTTCCTTCTGAGCCCTTACATCTGCAAAGCATGACAAGAACGCAACAAGGAAAATTATATACTTTATCTTTTTCATTATTTCTTCTAAAAATCTAATTCCAAACAAAGTGTCAGATACTATAACGTTAATATTTCAATTTCATTTTATCGAAACACAAATTTTTTACTTTTTTTCTACTTGTGCAGAAGTTTTTCCGAATCGTCTTTCTCTCGATTGATAGTTAATTATTGCTTCATAAAGGTCTGCTTTTTTATAGTCCGGCCATAAGACATCGGTGAAATACAACTCGCTATACGCTATCTGCCAAAGTAAGTAATTACTTATTCTCTCTTCGCCCGAAGTACGTATCAAAAGATCCGGGTCTGGCATATCCTTTGTGGTCAAATGTTGCGAAAATAATTCGTCGTTAATATCCTCAACATTTAATTTCCCCTCTTTACATTCTTTTGCAATATTCTTAACCGCTTCAATAATCTCCCAACGCGACGAGTAATTCAAAGCCAAAACCAAGTTCATACCTGTATTGTTTTTAGTTTTATTTATCATATCCAACATCGCACACCTCACTTCTTCGCTTAAAGCCATTGTGTCGCCTATCGTTTGAAAACAAATATTGTTATCCATCAAGGTCTTCTCTTCGTTTTGTATTGTAACGACAAGCATATTCATAAAAGCATCAACTTCTTCTTTCGGACGATTCCAATTCTCCTTACTGAAAGTGTATAATGTCATATACTCAATACCTAACTCAGCCCCTGCTTCGCAAACATTTCTCACGGAAGTGATGCCATTTTGATGTCCAAAGATTCGTTCCTTGTTTTGTTTTTTTGCCCAACGTCCGTTGCCGTCCATAATTATGGCTATATGTTTCGGCAAACGCTCTTTATTTATACGTTGTTTTAAGTTATTTTCGTTTTCCATATTACTTGTCAAATAATTCTAC
Source organism: uncultured Bacteroidales bacterium (assembly GCA_900315335.1). Taxonomy (GTDB): domain Bacteria; phylum Bacteroidota; class Bacteroidia; order Bacteroidales; family P3; genus Scybalousia_A. Next base: position 15,331 of record OMYR01000015.1, on the reverse strand, counting down.
AAGATTAAACCAAACCTGCGCCCCTACATAATAATATTGATCGTCTCTCTGTATTCTACTATTATTATGGTCTATATCATTTTTGAAAGCAAATCTATAAGAGCCGTCCAATGCCAACGTTATGCCCTTAAATGTTGCTACCTTAATACCCCAACCAAGTATTGCAACAGGAGAGAACTTATATCCGTCATCTTTATATTTGTCCGGCACGTTCGGATTATTATCCATTCTATTGTCGCATCTAAATCCACTCAAAGCCAAACCACCTTCAACGTATGGCGTAATATTATGCCCGCCGTCGTAGTATCCCCAATCGCTGCTATACTTAAAGATATTGACTTGCACCATAGCACTCGTTTCCAAAATATCCATAGTCATTATATCACCATAATCCTCTTTGTTTGACGAGGCTTTCAATTTCCTAACGCCTAATGTAAAAGACACCCTTCTGTCAAGAAATCCACTCAACTTATTTGGCGAATACACATCATTAAAATCATATCTCACATCAAGCCCATAGCCCAATTTATAGTCAAAGTCCCGCAACGCAGACATAAATGCATGATAATCTCCTCTGTATTGCCCCATACCTGCATAGACACCCACTTGCCAACAACTCAATGGAGATGTTTTCCAAAGTTTAGCATACGTCTGTGCCTTTGCATCTGAGCACACCACACAAGCGATGATTAAAACACATATTTGCAAACCTTTTGAGAATTTCCTCATCTCTTGCCGTTACATTAAACTATTCATCAATATAGACGTCATTGTCCATATTAAATTCTAAATTATACTCCACATCTTCTTTCAATGCATCTATCCTCTGCTCATCTATCTGCATATTTTTAACTATATTTCTCCTTTTCTCCTTTATATTTTGATATGGGTTCTGCGTTTTCTGTCCAAAAACATCTAATTGCACCGCTTTTACATCATTGCTTTCAACATTGGCCTGTTCAATCTCTGCTTGCGAGGGGTAATACTTTTTACAATACGCAACGGACGACAAACCGCGTAAGTCCCTAACCAAACTCTCCGTCATCTTCTCACAATCCCTGCCGATTACAAACACAAGTATGTTGGACGATTTCAAATTTTTGACAAGCGGCTCTGTGTTATCCATCATAAGATACAATAACCCTTTATCGCTATCCAAATAAAAATAAGTCGGATAATCTTTGCATTCGTCCTGCGAACCGTCGGCACACATACTGAAATCTCTCACTCTGACGAAATCCATAGCCAACAACCGCCTCATCTGTGATGCCACGAAGTAAAACGGCATACTCGCCACCATACCTATCACAGTCAATGGCTCTTTTCCAATTGCCGACATCTCACAAAGATTAATTTTCGTCCCCATTCAAAAAATTTTTCCGCGAAGTTACTATATTTTCTTCGATTGTCAGTGTTTTTATATCTCTAATTGCCGTGCAACAAGGCTGACTCTTCCCGCCCTGCCTTTTATTTTATCTTCACATTGATTATCGGCTGCTCTCTGACCTCATCAAGCGGCGAAACGCTGTACTTAACCTTGGCAAAATCTATTGTATTTAAGTCTATACAACGTATTGCACTGTTACGCATGGTTCGATAATAAATCTTACGTCCTTTTACATCCGTTGCCGAAGTCCATTGTGTCGCACTCGGAATGTCTGTCGGCTGCTCGCCCTTCGCACTCTCCACACCGATAGGTATATCAAAATTATTCAGTATTTGAAAACAACTCCTCACCGCTTCGATAGCCGTACTTGGTTGCGGAGCACTCGTTTGATAAAACGCCGCTCTTACGAAACGAGATGGCGGAGTTACATCGCCCGGCAGCCCAAGAAAACCGCTACCGACCCCGAACGAAGTAAGTTTCATCTCACCCCAATCATTCACAGCGGCAGTTCCCGGCATCATATTCACATAATTGTTAAGATTTGTCAATTGCCACTGAAATCCCGGCGAATTAGTCAATACTCCCAACGTGTTTTCAAAAAACTCTGCCTTTTTATTCGTTATCTCCAATACCACCTGTCTGCCCGATGCGTCCATAAAACGCCAATGTGCCGTTGAAGCACGAGAATCGACGCCTATCACATGAACCGAATTTACCGCATTTATCACATCATCGACACTTTTACAACAGCCCAATATCCAAGGAACAAGTTGCAAATCGGCAATGGAAGTTTGTTTATTCTTTTCATCGTACTGCTCATACTCACCATATCGCGGAAAATAAAACAATCCGACAGACAGCCCCGCTTCATTTATGCCTTCCGTTACGAACTCTTCTTGTTCGACGGCAAGTCCGATATACCCGTATTGAGCCTTAAAAGTCATACCTTCTTTTTTACCGCCAGGGATAAAAGAATTTTGAGTAAATCCTCTCGGAACCACTACGTATGTACTTCTCAAATCGCTTCCGCCCCACTCTATCGTACGTGCTGCAATGATACTTCCGTCTTTCGCTTTAAGAGTTATACCTGTGCAAGCCTCAGTCGAGCCTATGAATGCCCATTGCAATAGGGCAAGACCCATCAAAACAAACATTTTCTTTTTCATAGCCATCAGTTTTTTTATAATTTCGCTTGCAAAGGTAAGAAATAATATAATATACGACCTAAAATACTTTTATTTTTCTCTCCAACTCATATATAATATAGTCCAATTTGTGTTTGTTGCCCTCTGTTTTGTGTTTGTTGTTCTCAAACTTTTGCTTTGCGGAGGCGAGTTTGTGTTTGGCGGAGGCGAAAAACGTGTTAAAAGCAGGCTGATTTGTGCGTGATGCAGCCGTACTTTTTTCCAAGTCAGCCCAATACTTTTCCAAGCCAGCCTGAAACGTGCATCAAAGTTGCGCAACTTTGATGCACTTTCTGGGCTGACTTGGAAATTTGTCAGGCTGACTTGGAAAAGTATTGGGCTGACTTGAACGAGAGTTGGGCTGTTTTTAATTAAAAACTTCAAACAGAAAAACACGTATTTCAAAGGAATAAATAAGGAATTGGCGTTGTTGAATTAAAAGTGAAGAGCGTAAAGTGAAAAATTCAATATAAAAATTAAAAAACTTAAACGGCAGATTGAGAAATTGAAAATATTAAATGAAAATTGGAGGCGAAATGAAAGCGCAAAACGATAAAAATGTGTAAAAAACAAGACGGGGAGGCGAAATTCGGCTGTATTTTTGTAATTTTGCAACGTCTTAAACAAGATAAATAACGTCAATGCGTAAAAGTTTTTGATTATGGATGACAATTTTCAATACAATATATTAAATACAGTCAATTCGCCAAAAGATGTCAAAACGCTTAACGGCGAACAACTGACGCAGCTTTGCAAAGAACTCAGACAATATATAATAGATGTGCTTAGCGAAAATCCCGGCCACTTGGCTTCGTCGTTAGGTACGGTGGAATTGATTGTTGCTTTGCATTATTTATTCGATGTTCCCAATGACACATTGGTTTTTGACGTAGGACATCAGGCATACGCCCACAAAGTACTTACGGGCAGAAGAGAAGCATTCAAAAATATTAGAAAACTTAACGGTTTAAGCGGTTTCCCGAAGAGAAGTGAGAGTAAATACGATACGTTCGGGGCAGGACACGCCACAACTTCCATATCGGCGACCCTTGCAATGGCGTTGGCGGATAAGATAAATAACAACGACAATCATTATCATATTGCGGTGATTGGCGATGGTTCGATGACGGGAGGTATGGCTTTCGAGGCGTTAAATCATGCAGGCAGCACAAACGCAAATCTCTTGGTGATATTGAACGATAACGGAATAAGCATCGATAAACGCAGCGGTGCGATGAGCCAATACTTCACTTCGATAACATCGTCATATAAGTATAATAAATTCAAAAACAAGATATGGAACGCACTTGGCGGCAACAAGGACGAATATAATAAGAACCGCACGTTTTTACGTTCGATACTGATTTTCTTCAAGCACTTGTTTGCGGGCAAGAGTAACTTCTTTGAAGCGTTAAATATCCGCTACTTCGGTCCGATAGACGGACACGACTTGCATACCCTGATAAAGACAATCGATAAACTGAAAAAAATACCCGGACCTAAGTTATTACATATCATTACCACGAAAGGTAAGGGTTTGACAGCGGCAGAAAACAATCCGACCGTCTATCACGCTCCGGGAGTTTTCGATGCCAAGACGGGAAAAAGAGAAGCTAAGCCGCGAACTGCCGATGAGCCGTTAAAGTTTTCCGAAGTTTTCGGCAAGAGTATGGTGGAATTGGCGGAGAAATATGAGAATATCGTGGCGATTACTCCGGCTATGCTTACCGGGTCTTGCTTGAATGAGATGAATGAACGCTTTCCGAAACGCACGTTTGACGTCGGTATTGCGGAAGAACACGCCGTTACGTTGGCAGCAGGCTTCGCAACAAGAAATATCAAGCCGTTTTGTTGTATTTATTCGTCGTTTTTGCAGCGTTCTTTTGACCAAATCATTCACGATGTGGCTTTACAAAATCTTCCCGTAACGTTTTGTATCGACAGAGCGGGCTTGGTGGGAGACGACGGTGCGACGCATCACGGTGTGTTTGACTTGGCTTACTTGAATATGATACCGAATATGATTGTCGCAGCCCCGAAAGACGAGGTGGATATGCGCAATATGATGTACAGTTCTCTTTCTATCGATAAGCCTTTTGCGATTCGTTATCCGAGAGGCGAAGGCTTTGTTGCCGATTGGAAGCAGGATTTTACGAATATCGAAGTCGGCAAGGCACAAGAATTAAACAAAGGCGACAAAATTGCAGTGCTGTTTATCGGAACTGTCGGAGGCGACGCCAAACAAGCCGTCGAGGAATTGAAAGAACAAGGCATCGATGTGGGATTGTATTACTTTGGTTTCTTAAAGCCGTTGGACGAAGCTATGTTAAAAAGAGTTTTTGATACGTATGATAAAATCATAACGGTTGAGGACGGCGTCAAGACGGGCGGTTTCGGTTGGAGTGTGGAAAACTACGCCTTATCTAACGGATACAAAAAGGATATAAAGGTGCTTGGCATTGAGGATAAGTTTATCGAACAAGGTACAATAAGAGAATTGAAGCGTATTTGCGGCATTGACAAAAACAGTATTAAACAAGAAATTCTTAATATTTAACACTAATTTACCAATATTAAACACCAATTTGTTAAAAATAGGCGATATTTTTTGGTAGATTGGATATTAATTCTTAACTTTGCCGTCGAAATCGTTGAAAATATAGTTAAATAACGATATAATAACATTAAAATTAATAAACACTATGAAAAAAGTATTATTTGCCGTGGCAAGTTTGGTTCTTGGATATGGAACATTTGCCCAAACAATCGTAAGTACAGAAGTACAAAAGCGTAACGTGGTTATTGAGGAATACACCGGAATAGGCTGCGGTTACTGTCCTCTCGGACACCAAAACGTTCAATCGTACGCAAACCAGCATGAAGGCAGAGTTGTTGCGATAAACATACATCAAGGAGGTTATGCAAGCGGATATAAGCCTAATTTCACAACTCAATATGGCGATGCTCTTGCTTCGCAATGTGAGATTGGCGGTTATCCTGCCGGAACATTAAACAGAACGGGTTCGAGTGCAACTGCTCTTATTCAAAATGTAGGACCTTCGGGTACAGGTTGGACAGGTTCTGCAAATCAAATCTTAAATCAAGACTCTCCTGTCAATGTTGCTGCAACTGCTTCAATAGACGCAACAACAAGAAAAATGACTGTTAAGGTTGAAGTTTATTACACTTCTGCTGTTACAGCAGATGAAAACCGTTTGAATGTTGTTCTTTTGCAAAACAACGTAGAAGGAGACCAAGCTAACTATGGCAACTATAATTCGGAATATATTATTTCAAGCAGTGGCAATATGACAAGATATCGTCATATGCACATGTTAAGAGAGATGATTACCGGAACATGGGGTGAAGCTATTGCAACTGCAAACGAAAGCGGCGTAATTCCTGCCGGAACATTTGTTGAAAAAGAATATACTTACGATATTCCTGCTTCTTACAAAGATTATAGTTATGGTAGCAACACTAATGTAGATGCTGTAATGGGCGAATTTGAATTGGCAGTGTTCTTAACGGAAGGACAATCAGCCAACGCCAAAGTAAAAGCTCCTAATATTTACACAGGTATAAAAGTCGAACCTGAATATACAAATGTTACAGGCTTGGGTGCTTCCGTAAAAAGCGTTGCTTTTGAACAAGAATTTGGCTGCAAAGACTTATCAAAAGTTTTTGTTTCTTTCCACAACGATGCAGGTGATGCTTTAACAAGTGTTACATTCCAATATACAAATACAGCAACAAACGACGTTAAAACTTATACTTGGACTACAACAGAAGGTATCGGTACTTACCAAAATTCTCCTAAGATTGCTTTCGATGAGCCTATAACCACTCTTACAGGAGCAACATCCACAATAGAAGTAAGAATAACCGAACTTAACGGACAACCATACGAAGACAATAATCCTAAGACCGCTACATTCGCTAAACCTAAAATCAACGAAGGTAAGGGTGCTCCGCATTTGATTTTAAGAACGGACAACAAAGCATCAGAAATTTCCTGGTTTGTTTATAATGACAATGGAGACGTTATCGAACAAGGCGGCAACTACTCCAACGGTACGACCGTAAGAGATACTATCCAATTGTGGAGAATAAATACTCCTGGTTGCTACACATTTGAAATCAAAGACGAAGGCGGCGACGGTGCATCAAATGGCAGATACCTTGTTGTAGATGCTAACGGCACAACTCTTACATACAACAGTAAAGGCGATTGGGGTGCAAGCGAAAAGAAAGACTTCAAAATCTCCGACATCGTTGGTTTGAACGAGGCTGACGGCAATATATTCCAAGCCGTTGTTTATCCTAACCCTGCAAAAGATATGGTAACGTTAAGCGTAAATGTTAATGATGCCGACGCAGCAACAATAAGCGTATTGGATTTGATGGGTAGAGAAGTTTTGAATATGGGAACACAAAATTTGAAGAGCGGTGAAAATCAAATAAACATCAACACTTCAAATCTTGAAAATGGAATGTATTACATAAGAGTTGTAACCGATAACGGCATTACGACAAATAAACTTTCCATAACGAAATAACAGCACATTAATCTGAAATTTAGCCGACGGGATATACAACCTGTCGGCTTTTTTCGTATTTTTGCAAATTATTTTTCAAAAATAAAAAATGTTTTATTGCCAACCATTTCAAAACAATAAGAAATTATGACAAACCATAACGAATACAACGACGAGGATATAACGATGGGCTACCAAAAATTAGAGCGCTACAACCCTCAAACAATAAACAAACTTGCCGCTCATTACAAAGAAATTCTTGCACTCTTGGGCGAAAATCCCGAAAGAGAAGGTTTATTGAAAACTCCTGAAAGAGTGGCAAAGGCTATGCAATTCTTCACACAAGGCTATGATATGAACCCTGCCGAAATACTCAAAAGTGCGATGTTTAAGGAAGATTACAAACAAATGGTTATTGTCAAGGATATTGAGATATATTCCCTTTGCGAGCATCATCTTGTTCCTTTCTTCGGTAAGGCCCACGTGGCGTATATTCCAAATGGCAGAATTGTGGGTTTAAGTAAAATTCCCCGCGTTGTGGATTGTTTCGCAAGAAGATTGCAAGTACAGGAGCGAATGACCCGAGAAATTCTCACTTGTATTCAAGATACGTTGGACCCATTAGGTGTTGCGGTCGTTATAGAGGCTCGCCACCTTTGTATGTCAATGCGTGGCGTTCAGAAGCAAAACTCTTTGACCACCACATCCGATTTCACCGGTGCATTTAAGAAAGATGAGAAGACAAGAGCCGAATTTATGCACCTTATCGGCGTTCATTTGAATTAGCAATAAGCGAAACAATAAGCAATATAGTTTTATTGATGTTATTGCCAATCGTCAAAACTTACAGACTTATTAAAAAATATTAAAAAGACCTTTGCTGTATTTATCAACAGCAAAGGTCTTCGTTTATTCCGATGTGATTTATTCGGCGTTACAAATAAATTTTGATTAATTTCGTCGTTCCTCACGTTAATATAACGTGAAATTATAATGTGAGGAACGACGAATTTTCTCTTTCTTACCTCTGTTTTATGGTTTTTGCTTTGAAGCATAGTTATAAAATCTCCCTTAAAAATAAATATATACCTTATTATTTTATTCGGTTCGGGCTATGGGTTTTTCTTTCACAGCGACGATATACTGATTTAAGTTAATATAGATGCAATTATTCTGAATTTATATTAACGAAAACAAAATGGTAAGGCGGAAATTGAAATTTGAAAACTTTGATTGAAAGTTAAGAATTATGGAGTTAAGGTGTCAAAAAAGCGGGCGACGTATATTAAAAATGTCATCTCCGTATTGCATAATTGCGAGAGGCAATAGTTGATAGGAGGTACGGACGAAAAAATCAACAGTGTTATCAATGAAATCAAAATCAATTGCATAAATGGAATAACTATCAAATTGGAAAATAAAAACATTACGGGAAAACGGTGAAAATTAATGAGAATTATCGGTAAAGTAAAGACTTGTGCCGAAGTTGTAGTGCAAATATTGGATATTATACCCTTGACAAAGTAGTTCGGATGCCATATCAAAGAGAGAAATTTGTCCATAAAATATGGACGTAAGACAATCAGCCCCAAGACAGCAAGGAACGATAACTGAAACGAAATATTGAATAAAGATAATGGGTCGATACAAAGTAAAACAAAGGCAGTAATATATAGGATATTCAGACTATCTTCTGTAAAAGACATTAAATTTGAAGCAATTAAAAAACAAAGCATAATTGCTACTCTTATCGCCGAAGGCGTAAGTCCGACGATAAAAGCGATTGCCCAACAGATGATGATGCAAAGCGCTTTGCGCATAATGAAAAACAGTTTGGTTCGCGGCAGAAGTGCTTTGATAATGAAGTTTATGGCGAGGATTATAAGCATTATATGCAGACCCGATACGCAGAGTATATGAGCAAGCCCCGAAGTGTTGAATTGCCGGTGAATAATCGGGTCTAAATCTTTTTTGTTTCCCAACAGCAAGGCACACGCAAGGTCTTTTTGGTCGTCGCCCATTGCAGTGGATTGAATGGTGGATTGCAGGTCTTGGTTGGTTTGTTTGGCAAGGGCGATAAGTTTATTACCTTGATTGGCGGCGATTATCTGATAGGAGTTAATAAAAGTTTGGTCGTAAATTCTTTTGTGCCGCATATATCGGACGTAGTTAAAGCCGTCGTTCGGGAAATTCTTTATGGGTGTTATGTCAGCGGAAGAAACAATAACGTCGCCGTAATTCAACAACTTGTTTTTGGCTTCGTGGGCGTTGTTCTTGGGGATATATATCTTGATTTTGCCGTTGGTGGGAAGCCATCGGGCGGTTGCGGTGTCGTAAAAGCCGATGATTTTAGCGATATATGAGTAGGTTTCGGGGCATTCTTTTGGAGAGTCGATGATAAGATACTTGAAAATGTTGCTTTGGTCAAGATGTTTGGTGTAATGGTCGCGAAGGATAATGGTGGGGAAGAGTGCATCGACGAGTAAAGTCAAAAGAATAAGGGCGATTAAGGGAATAACAATTGGGCGTTTAAGCATTTCGAGTTTTGGTTTTGAGGAGATGATTACGATTGTTAAGACGGCGGAGATGAAAATTAAGGAAGAAAAGTTCAAGCCGCACGCTGTTAATAGTTTGTACGGCTTTATGTGTTCTATATATCAAATAAATTACTTTAATCCGGACTGAATAAAGGCTTTTTCTGCCATATAAGAAGAACGAACAAGAGGGCCCGACTCAACATTCTTAAAGCCCATTTGCATTCCTATCTCACGATATTTGGCAAACTGATCGGGTGTAACGTACTCGATAACGTCCAAATGTTTCTTTGTCGGCTGCAAATATTGTCCGATTGTGAATAACGAAACGCCAACATTCCTTACGTCTTGCATAAGTTCGATAACTTCGCTCTCCGTTTCGCCCAATCCGACCATAATACCGGTCTTTGTAATAAAGCCTTTGTCGGCAGAATGCTTCAAAGTTCGCAAACTCACGTCATATTTGGCACGGGAACGTGTAGCATCGCTTAGTCGCTTAACGGTTTCCATATTGTGTGAAAACACATTTGGCTTGGACGACAAAACAATATCAATCAAATCTTCTCTGCCGTCAAAGTCAGGGGTAAGAATTTCAATTGTCGTGTTAGGATTTTCCTTTCGTATTGCCTCAACGGTTTGACGCCAGTGTTCGGCTCCCTTATCCTCCAAATCATCTCTATCGACGGAAGTTATAACGCAGTGATTAAGTTTCATCAACTTCACGCTCTGAGCCACTTTCATCGGTTCATTGCTATCCAACGGCAGTGGTTTGCCTGTCATTGTCGCACAAAACTTACACGAACGGGTACATATCTCGCCTCCTATCATAAACGTCGCCGTGCCGATTCCCCAGCATTTGGACGCATTGGGGCAATGTCCGGAAGAACATATAGTATGGAGTTTGTTCATCTCCACAACTTTCTTCACTTCTGTGTATCTCTCGCCGGTTTCCAATGATATTTTTAACCAAGAAGGTTTCCTTTTTGCGTTATCCATCGTGTATCGTTTTTTGTTGTTTAATAAAAAATAAATAATGTTAAACGTCCGTCAAATAGTGTGAGAGTATATTTTATTGTTTAGCCTTATCGTTATTCACAAGTTGGGAAGTTTATGTTTATTTATAGTCATCTACGTTTATAATGTCGCTATCCACCAAACGTTTGAACGTTTTCTCACTTGCAAGTTGCTCTGCCGCTTTGATAGAATAGGCTACCGCAGTCTCTTGCGGGAAATTGTCGATAAAGATTTGGACTTTGTATTGCTTACGTTTGTCTTGTTCGGAAACATTAATTACGGCGTAAGACACTTTATGACGTGTTTTTTGTCCCCAATCGATAATCTTGCTTTTGTAATTCCAATCCTTTGTTTCAACGTCTGAGATGTCAAGATAGGAAGTAAAGATGCGGTTGATTAATACTTTGTATGTAAAATCGTAGCCTTTGTCCAAATATATCGCACCTGTCAAGGCCTCAAAAGCATCGCCACTCATGGAAATAAATCCGCCGCCGCGACCATGCGTGTATTCTATCAGTTGAGACAAACCTATTTTCTTGGATAAAGCATTAAGGCTTGCACGACTGACAATCTTGGAACGCATATCGGTAAGGAAGCCCTCGCCTTGATGAGGATACTTCTTGAAAAGATAATCACCGATAATGGTACTTAAAACCGTGTCGCCCAAATATTCCAAACGTTCGTTGTTTATCTTGTTGCCTTTTGCGTCTTTGTGAGATTTGGATTTGTGAATAAGAGCCGTTTTATACAAAAGAATATTCTCGGGTTTAAGCCCAAGAATATTCCTAAGAAATTTCAATAATTCTTTATCTTGTTCTGTTTTCTTTTTTCTAAAAAACAAGAACATACTATTCAATCTTTTTAAGTACCAATGATGCGTTATGACCTCCGAAGCCAAAAGTATTGCTTATGGCTGCACGAATATCACGTTTTTGTGCTTTATTGAACGTGTAGTTCAACTCAGGTAATGCGTCGTCATCAGTTAAGTGGTTGATTGTAGGAGGAACGATGCCATTCTTGATAGCCAAAGCAGTTGCCACAGTTTCTATTGCACCTGCCGCTCCAAGAAGATGTCCTGTCATTGATTTGGTGGAATTGATATTGATGTTCTTCGCATGCTCGCCGAACAAACTTGATATGGCGTTAATCTCAGCAATATCTCCCAGCGGTGTTGATGTTCCGTGAGTATTGATGTGGTCAATATCTTCGATTTTCAAACCTGCTTCTTCAATTGCCAATGCCATAGCACGTTTTGCTCCCAATCCCTCAGGGTGCGGTGCTGTCATATGATGAGCATCTGCGGTCAAACCTGTACCGGCTAATTCAGCATAGATTTTAGCACCTCTTGCCTTAGCGTGTTCGTATTCCTCCAAAATCAACGCCCCTGCACCTTCTCCAAGAACGAAACCATCTCTATCCTTATCAAATGGACGAGAAGCCGTCTTCGGGTCATCGTTTCTTTGGCTTATGGCTTTCATTGAAGAAAATCCACCCAAACCTGCATGAGTGATTGCTGCTTCGCTACCACCTGCAAGCATAACCTTAGCCTTACCCAATTTGATATACATAAAAGACTCAGCCAAAGCATGTGCAGAAGACGCACAAGCACTTACCGTGCAAAAATTAGGACCACGGAAGCCATATTTGATAGATATATGACCTGCACAAATATCAGCAATCATTTTCGGAATAAAGAAAGGAGAGAAACGCAAAGTGCCATCACCATGAACAAAACTTGTAATCTCTTCTTCAAAAGTTTGTATTCCACCAATACCAGATGCCCATATAACACCGGCAAAGTCTTTATCTATTTTTTCTAAATCTAATCCGCTATCTTGAACTGCTTGGTCGGCAGCAACGATACCGAATTGCGAAAATCTATCGTATTTTCTAATCTCTTTTCTGTCAAAATACTGACTACCATCAAAGTTTTTAACTTCACAAGCGAAAGTAGTCTTTGCATTTGTCGCATCAAAAAGCGTAATAGGTGCAGCACCACTCACACCATTAACCAATCCTTGCCAATATTCTTCTGCATTGTTGCCTATTGGTGTGAGAGCGCCTATACCCGTGATTACAACACGTTTCATTTCCATAATAGAACGAAATGAAATTAATTATTTATTAGCGTTTTCTATGTAAGCGATAGCATCACCTACTGTTGCAATCTTTTGAGCATCGTCATCAGGAATCGAAATATTGAATTCTTTTTCCAGTTCCATTATCAACTCAACTGTATCCAATGAGTCAGCACCTAAATCACTTGTAAAATTAGCCTCAGGTGTAACCTGGCTCTCTTCAACGCCTAACTTATCTACGACGATAGCTATTACTTTTTTTGCAATTTCTGACATAACTTTTAAAATTTATTAGTTAAAAATTAGAATTGCAAAGTTGCAATAAATTTTTCAATTCAGCAAGAAAAAGACCCTTAAAACGACACTTTTGAAAATTTTACTTTTGAAAATCAAAGTTTTATGAAATTTAATTTTTGGCATAAATGTGCAAATTTTTTCAAGTTTTGACTTGACTTTATTGTGTAATTTCGCAAAATATGAGCCTCTTGAAAAATTTTTTGCCGTTTTTTTAGTTATTATTGTGTATTTTTGTTTTCTGTAAAGAATACTTATACTTGTACAGAAAATAAATACAAAAAATTAATTAATATCAAATCGTATGAAAAGACTTGCTTTATTTGCTTCGGGAAACGGCACAAACGTTCAACAAATCAGCGAATATTTCAAAGACAGCAAAGAAATCAAAGTTGATTGTGTTGTTATCAATAAACAGAATATATATGTAATTGAAAGGGCTAAGAATTTGAATCTTGATTGCTTTTATTTTAATAGAGAGGATTTTTATAACACCGACAAGGTTCTTAATCTTATGCGACAAAGACAAATAGATTATATCATCTTGGCTGGATTTTTATGGTTGATTCCTGATAATCTTATCGCCAATTACGACCACAAGATAATCAATATTCACCCTGCGTTATTGCCTAATTATGGCGGCAAGGGCATGTATGGCCATCATGTTCATGAGGCTGTTGTTAAAGCTAAAGAAAAACAAAGCGGCATAACAATACATTATGTCAATGACAAATATGATTCCGGCGATATAATTTTTCAAGCCGTTTGCGAAGTAAAACCGACAGACACGGCAGATGATTTAGCGGCAAATATTCATTTATTGGAAAAAACCTATTTCCCAAAAGTTATTGAACAAACGATTTTCCTGCAAACTACAATAGAAATGGCAAAACAAAATGTTATAAATAACATCGGAGGTCCTTTTGCCGCTCTTATCGTAAAAAACAGGGAAATCATAGCAAGTGCGACAAATACCGTAACCTCAACAAATGACCCTACCGCCCACGCAGAAGTTAATGCTATTCGCAAGGCTTGCGAAAAAATTCAAAATTTCGACCTTTCGGGTTGCGAGATATACACTTCTTGCGAGCCTTGTCCTATGTGTCTAAGTGCTATTTATTGGGCGAGAATTGATAAAATATATTTTGCAGGCGATAAAGACGATGCTAAAAGCGGAGATTTCGACGATTCATTTATATATAACCAAATTTCATTGGATAAAGCCGACAGGGAAATAAAAAGTGTTCAGTTTTTGAAAGAAATGGGTAAAGAGCCTTTTGAAGTTTGGAACAGCAAAAAAGATAAAATACATTATTAGTATAACAAGTTCAAAAAATAATAAAGTATATATTTATTTTTATGGGAGATTTTATAACTATGCAGGGAAGAAAATTTATGAATCAGCCCTACAAATTTATAGAAAAGTCTAATAAATTTATGAATCAGCCTGAAACACGACAGTTGTTTATATAAACTACCGATTGTTGTTTATATAAACTATGACCTGTTGTTTATATAAACAACAATTGAGTTTTCGGCTGATTCATAAATTTGTACGGCTGATTCATACGACAGATAGGCTGATTCATAAATTTTCTTCAAGGCAAAAGCCATAAAACAGAGGTAGGAAATAGAAAATTCGTCGTTCCTCACATTATATTTCACGTTATATTAATGTGAGGAACGACGAACTCACGTTAATTGATTCATTCTTTTGATATCAATCGCTTCTGAATAATTTCTCGTATGTCCTTATTTTTGGTATTGTCAAGCATAGTTCTCAGACGGCGTTTGCCTATGCGTCTGTCACATGCCATTATATATGGAATGATTCCCCATCTATCATCAAAATGATGCATCATTAACTCGTCTTTTGGGCAATCAACCAAACATGACAGTTTCTGCACTTCATCGAAAAAATACCACCCTGATGTATCATCAATAAAATTTTTAGGAAAATCCCATACGATAGTTTTGTCAATAGTAATCCAGTACTGAGGTATTGGTATACTTTCACCTATGTTGTATGCGTTGCAACGAATCTGAAATTCGGTAGTAGGGTCTATTATCAACTGCAATGCTCTTTTAAGCTTACTCCATCGATGTTCCATGTTGTGTTATTATTAATTACAAATGGTAGTCTAATTAGACTACCATTTGTAATTAACGTGAGTTCGACGAAAATTAAAACAATGCAATTTACTTGTCTAACGAACGTTGCACATTGATGCAAGGTTTTTTCGGAAACATACAATAAGCTGCGATAGCACCAAGAATATTTACAATGAAATTATCAAAACAC
>OMYR01000038.1 GCA_900315335.1 uncultured Bacteroidales bacterium | reverse complement strand
GTCTTTAGGCATTCTCAAAACCAGCATCTTGAAAAATTCAATGGCATTTAATATATTCGTTTTACCGGAAGCGTTGGCACCATAGATAATGCCCACTTTCAGCAATCTTACTCCGTCCTTAACTTCATACGAATACTCATCAGACATAAAAGTATCTGCCGATGGCTCAAAACTGATTTTCTGAACCGATTTAATGGAGAAAAAATTCTCAATGCTGAACTCTGCTATCATAATTATTGATTTTATCTATTGTACGGTGCAAAGGTACAAATAAAATCTCATACGGCAAACTATAAATGCGATTGTTGTAGGAAAATTACACAATATGAACGCAAAACCAATAAACAGCTATTTATTGGGACTATAAATTAGCCGTTTGATTACCTCTGGAAAGTGTTGACAGATTTGAGGACGGTAAACGAATGTGAATTATGCAACCGGAGAAATTAATTATCCAATGCCATTTGCGCCATCCCTTGATTTTATTTACGATGGCTAAATAGTGGTGCTAAAATGGTACTAAATTGCAAAACTACTCTTTTATGTACTTTATAAAATATAGCAAATCAGTTTATTATGGAATTTTGTATCTTGTTACCCACAAAATTCCATTTGCCAACAACCAACGGAATAACAACTTTTGAAATATTTGAAGAAACAACACCATTCAATGTGTTTGCATAATACTGATTTTTCTCATCAATAACGGTTTGCTCTTCCGGTGTTCCTCCGCAAATATTTCCAATATACGGCTGAACATCGGTTGCAATTATTTCGGTGTTATATACTACATTGTTTTCAATTGTAGGCATTGAACCTAAATATCCACAAATCCCTCCGACCTTATCTTTTGTCTCTATTTTGCTATTAGCAACACAACAATTAATTATACTGACATTTGCATCACTTACCTTACCGACTATTCCTCCAACCATAGTTTGGGTACTCGTTATATTTGAATTGATAATATTGCAATTATCTACTTTTGCTTTATTTGTTAAATATCCGACAAGAATACCATGCCTATTTTCACTATTATCATTTGGAACAGTTATTTTTGCATTACAAAGAGTAAGATTTTTGATTGTACCACCAGAAACAAAACCAAATAAACCAATATTACTATCTTTTGTTTTGGTTTTATTAATGACTAAATCGTAAATTGTTTTCCCATTACCGTCAAATGTTCCACTAAATTCATGAGATTTATTGTAACCTATCGGAGTAATCGACTGAGTAAGTTGTATATCATTTTCCAATTTATAACATTTATTCAAATAACCTTTTCCTGTACTTAAATTCGACAAGTCCATTAAATCTTGGGCATTTGCAATAATAAATGGATCGTTTTCTGTTCCCGTACCACCCGAAAATGATTGGGCAAATAAGATTTCACTAATAAATAATAGGATTGTAAAAAGTATAAGTTTTTTCATATTGTTACCAATTTATTGTTGATATATTATGTTCTTGTAAATATTGATTGCACCGCGAAAAATGGTGATTACCAAAGAAACCTCTATATGCACTCAACGGAGATGGGTGAGCCGAAGTTAAAATCAAATGTTTAGTTTTGTCGATAAGAGCAGATTTCTTTATAGCATAAGCTCCCCAAAGCAAAAATACCAAATTCGATTTCTTTTCGCTTAATATCTTTATTACGTTGTCTGTGAAAATCTCCCAGC
Organism: uncultured Bacteroidales bacterium; assembly: GCA_900315335.1. GTDB lineage: Bacteria > Bacteroidota > Bacteroidia > Bacteroidales > P3 > Scybalousia_A. The sequence goes on along the minus strand of OMYR01000038.1, from coordinate 9,146 downwards.
CTTTACCTTGATGCGAACCGGCTCTATGTGCTTGAACCGTAAGAGTTGCGTTCAAAAGCAAAACACCTTGTTCTGCCCAGTGGGTTAAATCTCCCGTTGTGGGTATAGGCTTACCTAAATCCGTATTTATTTCTTTGTATATATTGACTAATGAAGGCGGTATTTGAATATCATTCGGCACGGAAAAACAAAGACCTTGTGCTTGTCCCTCTTCGTGATATGGATCCTGTCCGATTATAATTACTTTTGTTTTATCGAACGGACAAAGATTAAACGCATTAAAAATATTTTTTCCTTTGGGATATACAGTTGTAGTTGCATACGCCTGCTTAACAAAAGCAACAAGATTTTTGAAATATTCTTTATCAAATTCCTCTTGCAAAACTTCTTTCCAACTGTTTTCTATTTTCACCTGCATATCTAATCGAATGTTTTTAATACGCTCGCAAAGTTACTATAAATTACTCATATAACAATGACAATAAACAAAATAATTTTGTTCTAAATAGTAAAACTGAAAAAACATAGCGGAAAAGAAGTTCAAAAATCCTTTCCGCTACTTGTATTTATAAAGGACTAAGCGTTCTTATGTAATCCAAAAGAATTTATAAATTTTATTTGAAAAAAGTTTAATTCTATGTCCCATACAAAGTTTGCAATAAATATAAACGTTAAAACAAAAGATTGCAAACGAAGAAAAAACAAAAGAATTTTTCAAATAAAACTTATATCAACCACATACCTAACGCTTCCAAAGGAGGGTGTAACACCCTGTTATTGGAATAGTGACGAATATATGAGAAAAGAGATAAAGAGAAATCTTCAACAAGATTTTCTTCATTATCTAACTCAAAGGAATTATTGTTATCCGAGACAATTTCACGACTTTCAGACAATAACGTGTATCTTTGAGCGGCATTTTCATTACCACTAAAAGAATTTGCACTGTTATTATCATCAGCACAAGTAACGTAAGTTCCGTAACCTAAAAAGAAGTTATGACGAGACGAGCTTCCATTGTTACCTTGCATTGACATAAGCAGGCAAAAAACAAAAGCAAAAAACGCTCTAATATATAACTTCCTGTGATTCATTCTTTCTATCTTAAAAGTGCTGCAAAATTAGTAACTATTTTTTATATGACCAAATAAATTGTAATATTTTTTATCATTATTTTTTGTTATGAAAACAAAGCCGCTTCAAAAAACAATTTAATAGTAAAAGTTATCAGCGAATTTTTAAGCATTATCAAAAAATCAGTATTAATAACTAATAAATTAATATTAGTAACTAAAAAATTAGTATTAATAATTAATAAATTGATGTGAGTTAGCGGTTTGGCGATACCATTAAATAAAACGCCCTCTCCAAGAGGGAGAGGGCGAAAACCAAAAAATTATTAATTATGAAAACAAAAACAATTTCTGCCTCCCTATACAGGAGAACAAAAATTTATCTAAAAAGTTTTATAGTTTAGGACCAGCCTCAACTAACTTCTTACCTTCTTCGTTGGTTGTGTATTTAACAAAGTTTTTAATGAAACGGTCTGCCAAATCTTTTGCCTTAACGTCCCATTCTTCCGCTTTTGCATAAGTATCACGAGGATCAAGGATTTCTGTTGCAACACCATTCAATTTTGTAGGAACAACGAAATTGAAATAAGGTATTTGCTTTGTAGGAGCTTTGTCAATAGAACCGTCAAGTATAGCATCGATAATTCCACGAGTATCTTTGATTGAAATTCTCTTGCCAGTTCCGTTCCAACCTGTATTTACAAGATATGCTTTCGCACCGCTCTTTTCCATATGTTTAACCAATTCGTCTGCATATTTTGTTGGGTGTAACTCCAAAAAGGCTTGGCCAAAGCAAGCAGAGAAAGTAGGAACAGGTTCTTTGATACCTATTTCCGTTCCAGCCAATTTAGCCGTAAATCCGCTTAGGAAATAATATTTTGTTTGTTCTGGAGTCAAAATACTTACAGGAGGCAATACTCCGAAAGCATCTGCCGACAAGAAAATAACTTGTTTTGCTTGTGGGCCGTGAGACACAGGACGAACGATATTATTGATATGATAAATAGGATAAGAAACACGTGTATTTTCCGTAACGCTCTTATCTGCAAAATCTATCTTGCCGTCTTCTTTTACTGTAACATTTTCCAAAAGAGCATCTCTGCGGATTGCACCATATATATCTGGTTCAGCCTCTTTATCCAAATTGATAACCTTTGCATAGCAACCGCCTTCAAAGTTAAAGATACCATTGTCATCCCAACCATGTTCGTCATCACCTATTAACTTACGTTTAGGATCTGTTGAAAGTGTTGTTTTACCAGTACCAGAAAGTCCGAAGAATATAGCAGTGTTTTCGCCATTCATATCTGTGTTTGCAGAGCAGTGCATAGCGGCAATACCCTTCAATGGCAAATAATAGTTCATCATTGAGAACAAACCTTTTTTCATTTCACCGCCATACCAAGTATTTAATATGACTTGCTCTTTGCTTGTTACATTGAATGCAACTACTGTATCGCTTCTCAAACCTAATGCTTCGTAATTTTCAACTTTTGCTTTTGAAGCCGTATAAACTACGAAATCAGGTTCTTGGTCAAACTCTGCTTGATTTTGAGGACGGATAAACATATTAGTTACGAAATGCGCCTGCCAAGCAACTTCCATAATGAAACGGATTTTCATTCTCGTATCTTTGTTTGCTCCACAAAAACCATCAACAACAAACAAACGTTTTCCCGATAGTTGATTCAATGCTTTTTGTTTTACTTCTTTCCAAACCTCTTCACTCATCGGGTGATTATCGTTTGGATACTCAGGAGTGTTCCACCAAACATTTTTCTTGGAATTTTCATCCACTACAATGTATTTATCCTTAGGAGAACGTCCTGTATAAACTCCTGTCATAACATTGACAGCGCCCAATTCGGTTACTTGTCCTTTGTCATAACCTGTTAAATCTTCTCTTGTTTCTTCGTTGAACAAAACTTCGTATGAAGGATTGTAAAGAATTTCAGTCGTACTATTGATTCCGTACTTCGTTAAATCTAAATGTAACATTTGTTCTAATCAATTTTATTTAATTTTCCATCTTCAAATACGACAGCTAACTTTGTCGCATTTTTACCATAAACGTACTTTTTTTATTTCTATTGTGTGTTGTACTTATTTTTTTATTGTTTTGTTTAAGAAAAATGCAATAAATCTTATAAAAAATATTGTTTTTCCTTTTTTCAATGTTTTATTCAATATTATTTCTTATCAAAGAGTCCTCAGATTTTCTTATAATAAAGATGTCCTCATTCTCTTTTTTCATCAAATATTTCTCCCTACCGAATCTCTCCGCACTATCCAAACTTTTAAGTATCGCAGCATTGTTCAAACTATCTTTTTCAATCTCCTGCAAATAATATTGTTTTTGTTTCTCCAACTGTTTTTTCTCTTTCATTATTTTATAATAATAAAACACGTTGGTTCTTTCAGAAAACATCATAAGCCCTGCAAACAACACAAAAACGACTATATATTTCGTCTTAGGATTTTTTATTATGTTCAATATTTTTCGTTTCATAATATTTCTTTGGATTTATATTATCTTCTTATTATGTAAATCCGTAAGTGTTTGAGGTTTTTCCAATAAATAAGTGTTTAATCCTGCTTGCTCGGCTCCTTGAATATTTTTAATGGTATCATCTATAAACAAAGTTTCTTCAGCTTTGATTTTAGCATCGTTTAACACCCAAAGAAAACTTTCTTTATGCGGCTTGCGAACATGTATTTCGTTGGAAAGATATGCTTTATCGAATAATGTACTAAATACATCAAAGCCCATTTCCTTTGCAAACATTTTTTTAACAAGGTCTATATGAATATCATTGGTATTTGAAAAAAGAAATATCTTTTCATATTTATTTCTTAATTCACTAAGCAATTTTATATCCTTTACTCTCGGGCTTTCCACCATACTATTCCAAACAGTGTCTATATCATTATTGCTAAGATTTTTTTGAATTGTTTTTCTTACCTCATCTCTAAACTGAGCAGGTGTTATCTTCCCTTCTTCAAAATCATCAATGAATGGCAGTTGCTCACTTTGTGTATAAAGCGTTCTTGCATCTATGCCAAACTTTTCAAAAGCCGCTATTATCTTGGTATAATCCACATCCAAGATAACTCCACCCATATCCAACAACAAGTTCTTTATTTTCATAAACTCTCTATCCTCTATTGCTTTTAATGAAACTACTTACGCCAACTCACTTTCTATTTTACTTTTATTTGCTTTATTTATCACGATAATGATTCCAACCTTGTGCTTTTATATCAATTGTTGTGTTTTGTTTGGTTACCAATTTACAACCTGCATTCTTCTCGGCAATATATCCTATAATATGAATGTCGGCATTGTCTTTTATTTTTTCATAGTCTTTTTGGCTAATGGTAAATAGCAATTCATAATCCTCTCCTCCATTCAACGCTCCCGTTTCGGCAGCAATCTTAAATTCCTCCAACACTCGTGAGGTTTGGTAGTCTATCGGCAATTTATCCAAATATATTTCGCAGCCTACATTACTATCATTGCAAATATGCAATATCTCACTCGCCAATCCATCGGATATATCTATCATTGACGTAGGTACTATACTGTTTTTCTCAAAGAACTCTATCAACCACTTACCTGCTTCGGGTTTAAGTTGCCTTTCAAGTACGTATTCGTAGTTATCCAAATCAGGCTGCATATTAGGATCTGCCACCCAAGTTGCTTTCTCTCTTTGCAAAACCAACAGTCCGGCATAAGCAGCACCCAAATCCCCCGTAACACATATTAAATCGTTTTCCTTGGCAGTATTTCTTCTTGCAATAGTATCCGCATTCCCTTCGCCAATTACAGTAATCGTTAAAACCATTCCTGACATCGATGAAGTAGTATCACCTCCCACGATATCGACACCATATTTCTCACAAGCCAAACGAATACCTGCATATAATTCTTGTAACGCCTCAACCGAATAACGATTGCTTACGCTTAACGAAATTGTTATCTGCTTCGGCTTTCCATTCATCGCATAAATATCCGAGAAATTGCTTACAGCCGCTTTATATCCCAAATGCTTCAACGGAGTATATACCATATCGAAATGAACTCCCTCTGCCATGGTATCGGTTGAAATCAAAACTTTCTTATCTTTGTAATCCAACACGGCACAATCGTCTCCAATGGCAACAAGAGTGCTGTCGTTTTCAACTACATTGTCTTTGTTTAAGACTTCTATCAACTTAAATTCTCCAAGAGAGGAAAGTTCCGTTCTATTTTCCATATCAGTATATAGTGTTTGAATGAGACTGCAAAGTTAAAAAAATATTTACTAATGGCATCATTTTTATCTACGATTAGGGAAATTATTACTAATTTTGCACATCTTATTTTGTTGGATACTATAAAAGAGTTTTTGAAATGAATTACGAACAAGTAGAAAAGTTTTTGTATTCCAAACTTCCGGTTTTCCACCGTCAGGGGGCTTGTGCCTACAAGGCAAACTTAGATTCCACAATAGCATTGATGTCGGCGCTGCACAATCCCGAGAAAAAATTCCGCTCCATTCACGTTGCAGGAACCAATGGTAAGGGTTCCTCATCGCATCTGTTGGCTTCCATACTTAGAGAAAACAGATTGAATGTCGGTTTACACACTTCACCGCACTTGAAAGACCTTACCGAAAGAATTGTTGTCAATGGTGAGCAGGCAAGTAAGAATTACGTTATTCAGTTCGTAAAACAAAATTCTAAGATTATTCAACAAATTCAGCCGTCATTCTTTGAAATGATGGTGGCAATGGCATTCAATTACTTTGCACGTAAACGTTATTTATCCATTGCAGTTATCGAAGTCGGAATGGGTGGCAGATTGGACTCGACCAATGTTATAACGCCCGAAGTTTCGCTTATAACCAACATATCTTTTGACCACACGCAATTCCTTGGCGACACGTTGTCCAAGATTGCAGGCGAAAAAGCAGGCATAATAAAAGAAAATATCCCCGTTGTCATTTCTCAAACGCAAGAGGAAACAAAGCCTGTCTTTATTCAAAAAGCCAAAGAAATGAATAGCAAGATTTATTTTGCCGATGAGAATTTCGCTATTCAAAACGACAGAATCAAGGACAACTATCTTGTTATGGATATAACCAAGAATGGACAGCCGTACATAACTAATCTTCACTGCGGTCTTATCGGGGATTATCAGAAGAAAAACATATTGGGCGTAATTCAGACTATTGAAGCCCTTAACGAAACCGGTAAATACAATATTTCAAAGCAAGACATTGCCGACGGAATGAAAAACATCGCAAAAAACTTTCCGCTTAAAGGTCGTTGGCAGACGCTTAGTACTTTTCCTTTGACAATATGCGACACGGGGCATAATGAAGACGGCTTAAAACACGTACTTGCCCAATTGGAACGCACTCGAAGAAAACATCTTCACTTTGTTTTCGGAGTTGTCAATGATAAAGATATCGACACCGAGATTGATATGCTGCCCAAAGACGCAATATATTATCTTTGCAAGGCAGATATTCCAAGAGGTCTTTCTGTTGATATTTTGGCAGACAAGTTTAAGGCAAAAGGATTTAATTACAAAACTTTTCCAAGTGTAAAAGACGCTTTGATGCAAGCACAAACAGACGCAAAACAAGACTTCGGTATGGTGTTCGTCGGTGGAAGCACTTACACCGTTGCTGAAATCGTTTAATCAGTGTTAAACATCAATAAAATAATATTAAACACTAATAAAACAGTATTAAACATTAATATGAAAAAAACACTTGTAATTTTTCTTGCAATCATTACCGCTTTTACGTTCATTGGCTGCAAATCCACAAATCAGGCTGGCAAGAAAACAATAAAAGCAAAAGTCGTTCAAAATTATTTCTTCGCAAATATTTTGCAGGCCGAAAACGAAGAATTTATAGTAAAAAGCGAGAAAATATTTAACAAATACTTTTCTCCCGCCACCACTATGGGTATGAAAGGCAAGCCCACCAAAATAGATTTTGAAAAACAAGCCGCCATTTGTGTCGTTATTCCGATGACCGATATTTTGATTAGTTTGGATTTTGTTGAACTGACGCAAAACGAAGACAAATCTTTGACATTTAGTTACCGAATGACTTGGGGAGATGTTCAGTCTTACGTGATGCAACCTATACTTATCGTTGCCGTAGATAAGAAATATCTTACAAATGGCGTTAAGTTCAACAGAATACTTGTGAAGTAATTTTTTGGTGGGGCGTTTAGAGATTGTGGAGTTGTTGTTTTTTTACATTGGTGTGATAAACATTTTTGCTTTTTTGCTGTACGCAACAGATAAGCACAAAAGCAAGAAACACATGTGGCGGATAAGCGAACGAACATTGCTTTTTGTCGCTTTTATAGGCGGCAGTTTTGGCTCATTACTTGCGATGCGTCTATGCCATCACAAGACAAAATACAAGAAATTCACGATAACCGTTCCACTGCTTTGTATCTTCCATTTACTATTGCTTATCTTTTTTTTCTTAAACCCTTAAACATATCTTTTTAATTGATTTTCAATTTTCTTTATCCCCACTTTTTGTCAGTTCAAAAACATTTTATACCTTTGCACCCGTTAAACGAATTGAAACAATGACCAAAACAATCGCAAATATCACAAGTAAAAACATAACTACCTCTTCCCTAACCGTTAGGGGGGGGGATTTTAAGTAAAGCGTTTCAAAGTGTAAGCGATTTAACAAAACAAAACATAACATATATAATAAAGGTATGCAGATAAATTCATCAGGAGTTTATCTGTATATTTTTTTATTTGCTTTTCGGCGGTAAGCAATATGATTTTTGGTAACGAAGAAATAAATTTTTAGATTAGAGATTTATGAATAACAGTTTGAATTTTATGTTTGACAGTCTCTGTTTTTTGCCCAAAACGCACAGGCTATTGTCCAAAACGCACTGAAACGATGTAAAGGTTTGTATAAACCACAACACAAGGTTCGTACAAACCACGACCTAAGGTTTGTACAAACCTTAATGACGTTTCAGTGCGTTTTGGACGAAAGTTAGGCTTATTTGGACGAAAACTTCAATTATTTGGATAAAAACTTGGGACGAATAAACGAAAAATTAAAACGAATAAACAGAAAATTAAGACGAATAAATAAGAAATAAAAACAATTTAATAACAATTAAAAAGCAATTAAAGAAATGAAAAGAGTAATGAAAAAGACATTGGTGCTGATAATATTCTTATTATCGTTCGGCACAAGTTGGGGACAGACGACCTTTTGGGTGGATAGCCTTGAATATAGCGTAATATCCGATAATACGGTTAGTGTTTGCGGGTATGAGCAGGGCATTACAAACGCCGTTATTCCCGAAACGATTACACCATTTTCACCGTATGACAATACAACGTATGATGTTACCGCTATTGGAGATGCTGCTTTTGATTTTTGCGAAAGTTTGAAATCGGTAACGATTGAAAATGGTGTTACCACGATTGGGAATTTTGCTTTTAGAGATTGCGGTTATTTAACATCGGTAACGATTGGGAATGGTGTTGCCACGATCGGAGAGGGTGCTTTTGATGGTTGTGTTGCTTTAACATCGGTAACGATGGGAAATGGAGTTAACATAATCGGCGAGGCTGCTTTTTATTCTTGCTATAATTTGAAACACGTGATTTGTCTTGCCGAAGAGCCACCTGCTTTTAGTGGTAACTATGTATTTGAAGACACACCGATAAACAAAGCATTGGAGGTTCCTTGCAAAGCATTGGAAGATTATCAAAAATCTTCTTGGGCAAATTATTTTCCAACGATTAATTGTGATGAACAATCATCATTGAATGCTGTTGCAGGACAAGAAACGGAAATAAGCGTTTATCCGAATCCGATTGAAGCAAATGGCAACGCCGTTATAAATCTGCAAGGTTTAAGCGAAAAAGCAAAACTTACGCTAATTGATGCACATGGTCGCATAATTGTTAGCGAAGATTTGAATACAGCCATCGTATTTGCAACCAGTTATTGCTCAATAGTTTGTGAGTAATAAGTCAGAAATATGGTCGTAAACTTTAACTGTACATTCTAAAGGGTG
>OMYR01000006.1 GCA_900315335.1 uncultured Bacteroidales bacterium | reverse complement strand
TTCCGAAAAAACCTTGCATCAATGTGCAACGCTCGTTAGACAAGCAAATTGCATTATTTTAATTTTCGTCGAACTCACGTTAATTTATACAAAAACCTCAAACGAATAGGCTCAAAGTTCAAATAAACAAGCATTTATTGAGGACAATTGTACATTTATAAAAGAACAATCCGCCACAAAAAGTAGCGGATTGTTTTATTGCTGTAATTTATACGCCATAAGGCTTAATCGTAAATTTCTTTTTTGTAGGCTTTAAGCGTATTTGTCAATAAAGAAACTATTGTCATAGGACCTACGCCGCCGGGAACGGGAGTGATATATGAACACTTTGGAGCAACATGCTCGAAATCCACATCGCCCGTAACGTAATAACCTTTCTCACTATCGTCCTTTATCCTGTGAATACCTACATCTATTATCGCTACACCTTCTTTGACCATATCTTCGGTAACAAAGTGCGGCTGACCGACAGCAGCAATGATAATATCCGCATTACGACAAATCTCTTTAACATTCTGCGTCTTCGTATGGCAAAGAGTTACAGTGCAATCCACTCCTTTTCTTGACATCAAGACAGCCATAGGTGTTCCCACTATATCGCTTCTGCCCAATATTACGCAGTTCTTTCCCGATGTCTCAATGCCCGAACGCTCTATCAACTTGACAATTCCAAACGGTGTTGCTGGCAAATAAGCAGGCATGGACAACAACATACGTCCCGCATTTGAAGGATGAAAACCATCCACATCCTTACGAGGATCCACCCTCTCGATTACCTTTTTGGCATTGATATGTTTTGGAAGCGGCAACTGAACTATATAACCATCAACCTCAGGATCATTGTTCAAGAAATCCAATGTCTCCAACAACTCTTTCTCAGTTATGGTATCGGGAAATCTATAAACGGAAGACATAAATCCCACTTCCTTTGCCTGTTTTTCTTTGCTCTTGACATAAGATTGTGAAGCCCCATCATCGCCCACAAGTATTGCCACAAGATGTGGTGGTCGCTTTCCGCTATCTAACAATTGGGCTACCTCTGCTTTAATCTCATCTTTAAGAGTTTTTGCTATCAATTTGCCATCAATAAGTATGGGCTTGGTGTTATTTGTCTGTGTCATCGTGTTTATCGTGTTTAACGTCTTGCTATCTTTTTCATATTTCTCATTTGTTTCAACTGCTGCATCTTGCCACCGGAAAGCGAACGCATCATCTTTCTTGTTTGGTCGAATTGTTTGATAAGTCGATTAACTTCTTCGATTTTACAGCCCGAACCTTTGGCAATACGGTTCTTGCGTGAAACATCTATGATATCAGGGTTAGCTCGTTCTTGTTTGGTCATCGAACCTATAATGGCTTCAATAGATTTGAAAGCGTCGTCGTTTATCTCTACGTCCTTCAAAGCCTTACCAACGCCGGGGATCATTCCGACCAAGTCCTTCAAATTACCCATCTTCTTTATTTGGTTGATTTGTGCTAAGAAATCGTTGTAGTCAAACGTATTAGTGTGGATTTTCTTGCTTAACTTACGTGCTTCCTGCTCATCGTATTGCTCTTGCGCCCTTTCAACCAACGAAACGATGTCTCCCATTCCCAATATACGATTAGCCATACGGTCAGGGTGAAACAAATCCAAAGCGTCCAACTTCTCGCCAATGGAAATAAACTTTATAGGCTTGGAAACAACGCGACGTATTGTCAATGCAGCACCACCACGAGTGTCGCCATCCAATTTGGTAAGCACAACACCGTCATAATTCAATCTATCGTGGAAAGCCTTTGCCGTATTGACCGCATCCTGACCCGTCATCGAATCTACAACAAACAATGTCTCGGTAGGATTGACTGCATTTTTGATATTAGCAATCTCGGTCATCATCTGCTCATCGACAGCCAAACGACCTGCCGTATCTATGATAACAACATTATAATTCTCCGCCTTTGCTTTCTTGACAGCGTTGAGTGCGATATCCACAGGATTCTTATTGTCATCCTCACGATACACATCAACTTGGATACTATCGGCAAGAACTTGCAACTGATTGATTGCGGCAGGACGATAAACATCGGCAGCAACCAAAAGAACCTTTTTACTTTTCTTGGATTTCAAATAAAGAGCCAATTTACCCGAAAACGTTGTCTTACCGGAACCTTGCAAACCTGCGTTAAGTATAACGGTCGGAGATGGTTTGATGTTTATATCTGCCGTTGTGGAACCCATCAAAGCGACAAGTTCATCATGAACCATTTTAACCATCATCTGTCCCGGCTCAACGCTTGTCAATACGTTTTGTCCCAAAGCCTTCTTTTTTACCTCATCACAAAACTCTTTGGCAATGGGATAAGAAACGTCGGCTTCTATCAACGCTTTTCTGACTTCCTTAATACTTTCGGAGATATTAATTTCGGTTATTTTACCGTTACCTTTAATGATTTTAAAGGCTTTGTCTAATTTTTCGGATAAATTCTCAAACATCTTGTGTTTTCTTTATTTATGTTTTGTGATTGTATTTACTATCACCAAAAATTTACTCTTTTCTATTGAGTTGCAAAGTTACAAATTTTTATGCAATACACAATGAATTAAGACAATTATTTGTCAGCTGTAATTATGGCATACAATTGAAATATGTCTATGTGTTTTATCAGAATAAATTTTATTTTAGAAATACGCACAAACAGCATATACAAATTACCTTTTAATTAAAGGATAAAATTCAATGCTTTTTTTTCTAGTTCCATTTCATATTGTTTAACGAGTTCTTCATAGCTCAAAAAAGATACACGCTTATTCATCCGCAATTCGTCAAAAGCATGAAATAACATTTTACTCTCAAATTCTTGCTTACGTTTTATATCGGCGACAATTGTCATTCTTGCATAAAAATCTTGTAAATCATTAAATTTCAATAACGAATTTTGAATATCGGTAGAATGCTCTATCTCAAAAAAAGAATGTGGCATATTACGACTATTAAACCATATCGTATCTATGGTAGAACTGCGTTTTACGAATTTAGAATAAGTGTATTGTGGTTGTTGTATTAAGTTAGCCATATCTTGAAGTTTTCTACCATCATAAAACAATTTATTCTTATCCTGATTCGGAATAAAAGTATTCATACCTCGACTATTCCCTATCACAAGCAATAATCCTTGGTAATATGTATGATTAAAGTTTTTCACTACTTCCAAACTTTTATTGTCTTGCGTTTCTTCAAATATATTTTTCCTCTCTATGGATTGTCTAAAACTTTCAAGACCATATAATCCTGGTCTTATCTTATAAATACCCTTAGTTTGCTGAACTATACGACGAATACTCGCAAATGGAGTTTTTGTTTTCCACTCACATTGTTTTATTTTAAAAACTTCTCTATTTAGCTCTCCAAGTGTTGCAATGCACCCAATCTTTCCATTGTCTCTATGACTGCTTCGTACTGTTTCATTGAATTTATATTGATAGTCTCTTATTTTTACAAATAAATCTCCCAGTAAAAACAAAATAACAAATCTACTTTAATACTAATTTTCTCCTAAATTTCGTATTATTGTTTTCTAAACAAACATATTCTGTTTTTGAAATGCAAAGTTACAATTTTTCGCAAGATTTACACTGTTTTTATTAAATGTATCAATAAAAATAATGTGCGAAAAAAGAAAATTAGTGTTTAACATTATTTTACTGATGTTTAACACTAATTTACTAATGTTTAACATTAATTTGGTGAATGGTGGTATATAATTTTTCTTTTGATAAATTTTGTTTTTCCGTAAAGCCATAAATAAAAAAGTCCGATATTTCTATCGGACTTAATATTCAATGTTTATAATCTAACAACTATAAAACATTTACACCTTCAATTAATTCTTTTCCTTTTGCAACAGCGTCAAGGTTAGTTGGAATTAACTTGTGATGTCTTTCAGGTAATGAATGTTTCAAACCTTCTTCAATATATTGTTCTGTAACAACAGGCTTGATTTTCAAAAAGCCTCCCAATACCATCATATTGAAAACTTTTGCCATTCCCATTTCTGCACTCTTTTCTGTTGCAGCAATCTTATAGACATTTATGTCTTTTCTTGTAGGAGCCTTTGTTATACCATTTGGATCGTAAATCAAAAGACCGCCTGGTTTAACTGAATGCTCGAACTTATCCAAAGACTGCTGGTTCAATATGATTGCAGTATCAAATTGGCTGATGATAGGTGAAGATATTCTCTCATCAGAAATGATAACTGATACGTTTGCAGTACCTCCACGCATCTCTGGACCGTATGACGGCATCCAACTTACTTCTTTTCCTTGCATCGCACCGGAATAAGCAAGTATTTTACCCATAGATAAAACTCCTTGTCCTCCGAAACCTGCTATAATTATTTCTTCTGTCATTGTCGTAATATTTTTATGGGTTATTTTACTGGTACTATATCTCTGATAATTTTGCTGTCAGAAGGATTGTATTCTCTTACGATTTCTCCATCGACTTTGATGTCGCCCGGAACGTATTTCAAAAACATATTCTGACGCATCCATTCGTTAGCTGCAACAGGAGTCATCTTCCAACCAGAGTTACAAGTGGAAACGAACTCTATGAACTGAGTACCTTTCTTTGCTGCTTGGTTCTCAAATGCTTTTCTAACTGCGGCTTTTGCCTTTCTAACATCGGCAGGAGTTGAAGCACTTTGACGGGTAACGAAATCTGTTCCCGGTAATTGTGCAACTAATTCTGTGATTTGCAATGGCCATCCGTTCAAATCAACTCTACGTCCGTAAGGAGTAGTAGCTGTTTTCATTCCTACCAATGTTGTAGGAGCCATCTGACCTCCTGTCATACCGTAAATAGCATTATTTACAAAGAAAATAACGATATTTTCACCACGGTTACATGCGTGAATTACTTCACCTGCACCGATTGAAGCCAAGTCGCCATCACCTTGGTAAGTAAATGTATGTTGATTTGGATGAAGTCTTTGAATAGCTGATGCCAAAGCAGGAGCTCTACCGTGAGCTGCTTCTACGAAATCAACGTTAAAATAATTATAGGCCAATACCGAACAACCAACCGGTGCAATACCTATGGCCTTGTCCTGAATGCCCATTTCATCTATTACCTCTGCAATTATTCTGTGGATTGTTCCGTGAGGACATCCTGGACAGTAGTGCATAACTGCATCAGTAAGGACACTTGTTTTTTTGTAAACAAGATTTTCTGGTTTTACTATCTCTTCGTTAAACATAACTTATTAGCCTTTAATTAATTTGTTTTCTAATGCTTCAACAACTTCTTGTGGTGTAGGAATTATACCACCATAACGTCCGAAATACTCAACCGGACATTTGAACTCAGATGCCAATTTAACATCTTCAACCATTTGACCTGCTGACATCTCAACTGAAAGCATACCTTTAACTCTTTGTGCCAATTCTTTTATTGGTTTTGTTGGGAATGGGAATAAGGTAATAGGTCTTAATAAACCTACTTTAATACCTTTATCTCTTGCCAACTGAACTGCTTTGTGAGCAATACGAGCGCAAGAGCCATAAGCAACAAATACGTAGTCTGCATCCTCGCACATGATTTCTTCATACAAAGTATCGTTCTTTTCCATTTCACGATATTTTGCTTGGAAACGATGATTGTTTTGTTCTTGTTTTGCAGAATCCAACTCCAATGATGTAACTATGTTGTGATCTCTTGATGCAGGTTTGCCAAATGCAGCCCATGGAGCATTCTTTGCAATTTCTTCGTCAGTCCAACGAGGAATATAATCACCTACATAAACTTTTTCCATTACTTGTCCGATAGCACCATCAGACAAAATCATAACAGGGTTACGATATTTGAATGCTATATCCCATGCTTTGAATACGAAATCATACATTTCTTGAACGCTTGCAGGTGCAAGAGTGTATAATTGATAATCTCCGTGTCCGCCACCCTTTGTTGTTTGGAAATAGTCTGCTTGTGAAGGCTGGATTGTTCCCAAACCAGGACCACCACGCATAACATTGACCAACAAACAAGGAAGTTCTGCTCCTGCAAGATAAGTAATACCTTCTTGCATCAAAGACATTCCGGGTGAAGAAGAAGAAGTCATAACTTTCTTACCGGTAGCAGCTCCACCATAAACCATGTTGATTGATGCAACTTCACTTTCGGCTTGCAAAACTACCATACCGGTTTTCTCCCATGGCATTTCGGCCATAAGATGTTCCATAACTTCAGATTGCGGGGTTATAGGGTATCCGAAATAGCCGTCGCAACCGGAACGAATCGCTGCTTCTGCAATCGCTTCGTTACCTTTCATTAATTTTAACTCTTTTGCCATTTCTTTTAATAAGTTTTTTAATTAAATTTTAGCTTTGTAAACCGTTATTACTCCGTCAGGACAAACCATACCGCAAGATGCACAACCGATACAATCACCGTTTGTCATTTCCGCATAGTTATAACCTTTTCCGTTTACATTTTTTGATAAAGCAAGAACCTGCTTAGGGCAAACGCTTACACAAACGCCGCAACCTTTGCATTTTTCTTTATCAACTACAATTGCTCCTTTTATTGCCATTGCTTTTATTATTTAAATTTGGTTAATACTTTACGTTAAATTTAGGTTGCAAAGTTAAATCATTTTTACTACCCAGCAAAATTTTATTGTGATTATTTTACTGATGTTAATGATAAATTCATTGGTTTTAATAATTATTTTACCAAAAACAGTATTTGGAAAAATGTATCATACCTCTGCTTCAATCAAGGCAAAATATAGGCTAACAAATAGACCAAGTAATGACACTTAAAGTAAAATGATAAAATTTTTTAGTGATATTATATGGGGATAAAAACGGACAGCATAAGGATAACAAATATTTTGAAAGAGACAGGGCGTTGATTGGACAGAAAAGCGAGAATATAGAAGAAAAGGAAAGAGATATATTAAACAGCATATAAAGGGTAATAAAACAGTAATTAAATAACGATTAAACAATAATTAAAAAACTATGAGAAGTAGAGAAGAGATAGTAAAGGCATTGGAGAGTTACTGCAAGCAGAAAGGTTCGCAGAACAAAGCTACAGCGACGATGAAAGGCGTATCCAGTGCGACAATATCGCAGATGTTGAACGGCAACTGGGATTTGATAACGGAGAGGATGTGGCAGAGTGTTGAGGGGTATGTTTTCACGGTTTTGAGTGATTGGCAGGTGGGAGAAACGAGGACATTCAAGGAACTGATGACGCTGATGAGTGCGGCACAGAAAGAGAGCCTTGTGATGAGTGCGACAGGAGAACCGGGAACGGGCAAGAGTTTTGCGGCGAAGATTTATGAGAAGGAGCATAAGAATGTATATAGGATAGCGTGCAGCGAGTATTGGTCAAAGAACGATTTTATAGATGAACTCCTGCGGGTTAGCGGAATGGAGAAAAACGCATTGGGGTATAAGAAAAGTATGAAAATAATGTATGCCCTTAGCGGGTTGAGGACAAAGGAGAACCCTTTGATAATATTGGATGAGTTTGACAAATTGAATGACAGTTGTTGGTATTTGTTTATAACGCTATACAATGAGTTGGAAGACAGGTGCGGGATAATAACGTTAAGCACAAACTACATAGACAAACGCATAAGGACAGGTCTTAGGCGGAACAAGAAAGGCTATAAAGAGATATGGTCAAGATTGGGTAATACGTGTATAGAGTTGTCGGGTGTAGGAATGGAAGATATAAAGAAAGTATGTGAGGCTAACGGAGTGAGTGAGCAGGGAGTTATAGACGATATAACAGATAAATCCTGCGGAGATTTGAGAAAATCCAAGAAAAGAATATATAACGCTAAAAGATAACGTCATGCCAAGGAAAAAGAATACATGTACCATAGCAGAACTGTATCAAAAAAGATACGAGACGATAAAATGGAGAGACGAGAGGTTTAGAAGGCTTATGGGTGAGCCTGAAACGAGTGGCTGCTGGATAATATGGGGCAAGAGTTTTAACGGTAAGAGTTCGTTTGCGATAAAACTTATGGGAGAGTTGGCAGACTGCGGAATGAAGGTTTTGTATATGAGTTTGGAAGAGGGATTGACTATGTCTCTAACCAAGAAACTGTCGTTTTTGGCAGGGCATAAGAATATAAGGCTGATGGACAGAGGCAGCCGTGAGGATTTGGAAAGAGAACTGAAAAAACAGCGTTCGGCAAACTGTGTGATAGTGGATAGTCTGCAATACTTGGATATGAATAAAGCCGGCTACAATAAGTTGAAAGAGAAATTTCCGAACAAGTTGTTTATCTGGATAAGTCATGCGACAGACAAGAACCAGCCGAAAGGTTTGGGAGACTATGTGAGATATGATGCGAGTGTAAAAATAATAGTGGATGGATTTGTGGCAAGTGCAAACTCACGTTACGGCGGCGGCGAAAGATTTGTGGTTTGGGAAGAGAAAGCAAGACAAATGATGAGAGTGTAGGTGGTGCGGGTCGGTGTGCAGCCACACGGGCAATTAACGGTGCGAAGCCGCACAGGCGAATAACGCAAAGCGGTGAGAACAGATAAAAAATAACATAAAAAAACATTAAAAAGAGATGAACGAGAAATTAAGATTAATAAAATTGTACCATACGATAACAAATCAGATAGGTATGGATGAAGATGAGAGAAAAGACGTGTTGTTTAGTTGGTTTGGCGTGATGTCAAGCAAAGACCTGACAATAGCAGAACTGCGTATGCTTTGCAAGAGGCTGCAAGAGATGAGAGGCGAAGTGGTGAAAACAGAGGATATATGGAGGAAAAGAGTGATAAAAGTGGTGTTTGACTACTATGAGAGTTTAGATAAGTTCTGCAATATGAACATAGCCAAAGCGACGATATGCAGAGCAGCAAAAACAAGAGATATAAACAAGATAAGTGTAACGAAACTGCAAAGTTTGTACAATGCTTTCAAATATCATGCACAGGCTTTCAAAAGCGTAACACAAGAAGCAGAGAGGTTAATAAATAGTAGATATGAGACAATAGAAAAAAACAAATAAAAAAAAGAAAAGAAAAATGGAAGACATCAATTTAACAAATTTGACATCAGAGCAAAGAGACAGTCTGATGAAACAGTTGGCAGCACAACAGCAGCAAGAGAAACAGAAGAAAGAAGAAGAGAAAAGAGCCTACAAAGAGTTGGCAAACGAGACGGTGGAGAGTGCTTTTGTGTATCTTGCGGACACATCGAAGAAATTGAAAGAGGTTAAAAAAATGGTTTTTGATAATTTCAAGTCGGTTCTTGATTTGAAAAAAGACCTATTTAACATAGAAGGAAATCAGGCAAGTCATACCTTTACCTCCACAGACGGCAAGAAACGTATAACGATAGGCTACCGCACCAACGACAACTATGACGACACATGCAAAGCAGGAATAGAGAAAGTAAAGAACTATCTGAAAAGTCTTGCACAAGATGAGAAAACAGGCTCTTTGGTGGAGATAATAACGGAACTGCTCACAAGAGACAAAAGCGGTAACCTTAAACCAAGCCGTGTTATAAAACTATATCAACATGCAATGAACAGCGGAAATGCAGACTTTATAGAAGGAGTGGATATAATCCAGAAAGCCTACAACCCACAATTTACAAAGACATTCATAACAGCAGCAGAGAAAAACGAACAAGGTGAATGGATAGCAGTGCCATTATCAATGACAGATAACTAAGTGCGAGCCGGTGCGAAGCCGCACGGGCAATTAACGCAAAGCGGGTACGCCCCGTACAGGGAAATATGGCGAAGCCGTTAGGGTTATTATAACAAAAAAAAGAAAAAAGAAAATGAGAACGTATAGCATAACAAGTAGTAAATTTGAGGGAGAGATAGTGGCAGTATATGACGACTGCCACGAACTTATAAACCTTGATATATCAAAAGCGGAAATGGATTTAATCCAAAAGAACTGGCTGATGGCTAACTCGCCCACCACGGAAGAGAGATTGCAGGAGATGAAGAGCAGAAGTCCTTATATGGTTGTAACTTCAATCCCTGAACGGGAGATTACCTTTGAAGCTTTCTGGCAACATTACGACGACAAGATAAACTCTTCCAAGAAGCGAGCGAGGGCAAAATGGGAGAAGATGACCAAGACACAGCAAACGAAAGCATATCACCATATTGACAGGTATTTTGCATCGCTGCCATACGGCACAAGAAAAAAATACGTTGAGACATATCTTAACGCAGAACTTTGGAACAATTAAAAATAATAAAGAGATGAAAATACGAATAAAAGCGAAGACGGAAGATTGGAAAATGATAGCGGATTATATGCAATATCTGTTGGATAACTTTTTGGAAACAAGTATAGAGAAAATGTCAATGCAGGATAATTTGGAAGAGATGCTGAGAGTTATTCGAAAAAATATCTTGAATAGAAAAGATAACACAACATGCAATATAGACACGACAACACTATTGGTAATAAACTCGCAACGAAGCAGAGAGATAATGCAGAAGTATAGCGGAGTATCGCCTTATGTCATAGGTTTTGCCTGTTCCGAGATATTATCGCAAGCAGGTAAATATGCAGAGGATTATTTTAGGATTATTAAATAATAAAAAAATATTATTAACTTTGTAAAAATATGATTTATAATGGCATACAATAAGATAAACAAGTTAAAGAGGTATAAGCAGATACAAGAGATAACACTCAAATACTATATACCGGGCTATACAACTCTGAAAGGTGTGTGGAATATGTATATATACCCCGTATATCTTATAAGTTATGCCCACTATCTGAAAATACTTGGCGAACCTGCACTGCAAGAACGGATAAAACAAGAGGAAGAAAAGAAAGAGGGAGGGCAGTTGGATATTTTCTAATAAAAAAAAGAGTGGCAAAAGCCACTCTTTTTTATTTAATATCTTTCTTTGTTACGTTCATTCTTTTTAGAAAAGAACGAACCAAGAAAAGCGTACTTTTTGTAAAAAGTACCAAAAACAATGGAGGCGGAAAATTTGTCGCTCTTCGTTAATGTGGGTTTGTCAATGACTACCGCTGAGAAATTTTCGTATTATGCTAATACTCCAATTTATAAGCGGTGCGACTCTTTTCGCTGAGGGCTATTTAATATCTTTTTAATGTCGTTTTTTTGGGGTTAGTGGAATAGTTTTTGTGCGGAAAGAAAAAAGAATTTTGTAGAATAAAAGAAATGTTGTAACTTTGCAGACAAGATTTCAAAACTGAATTTGAAAATGGAGAAAGTAGATAAGAATTTTGAATACTTCAAAGAACATCATGATGAGTTGTTCGCATTATATCCTAACAAGTATTTGTTGATTACAAAAGAAAGGGTTGAAAAGGCTTTTGATTCTTTTGATGACGCATTGAAGTACGCTGCTGCCGAAGGATTTGAGTTGGGAACATATATCATACAGTATTGTTCCGAAGGAACAGATGGTTATACACAGAGGTTTCATTCACGAGTAATTTTTGCATAGAAAAATGAATAACGAAAATCAAGAGATTACCGTTAATGCTCTTACGTACAATCCAAAGACTAAGGTTAATGTAATATTAACGCCAATCAATATTACCAATTTTCATGATAAATCTAAGAATATAAATTCTCTTGGTCTGTGGGATACAGGAGCAACTAATTCTTGTATAACAAAAGAACATGCAAGTAGATTGGGATTGAAACCGATACAATACGTTGAAGTTACAGGAGTATTCGGTTCGAGAGAGGTGCCAGCATATTACGTTAATGTTACTTTGAATAACCAGAGTATTTCTGTGGATGTATTAGTTACAGAATGTGAGAGGTTATCAGCAGATAAAGACGTAGGAATGCTTATAGGTATGGATATTATAGGTTTGGGCGATTTTGCCATATCAAACTATAATAATGAAACAACAATGACATTCAGACGCCCTTCTATTGCCAAGACGGACTATGTGCAAATGTTAAATCAAATGAAGCCGCAAACACGAGAGAAAATTGGCAGGAATGACCCTTGTCCTTGTGGTAGTGGAAAGAAATATAAGAATTGTCATGGGAAAAATAACTAAGTAAAAAAGAGTGGCAAAAGCCACTCTTTTTTTATTGTTTGGAAATCATAGAAATTTTTTTTGGAAGGTTGAGTGGGTCGGCTTGATGACCGATGACACAGGTGTAACGTTCGATAGATTGGATGTAATCGCCATAGGAGTAATCGAAAGAAGTGCTGTTATGGATTATAGTTCCCGAGTTGTTAAGGCGTGAGAGGTGCAGCGAGGAATGTAGCAGCTCGGCAGCATCAAGGAAGTTGAGATTGTGGAACTGAATATCACTTGGAGCGGTGGAATGCGTTACAGGGTAGTAATGGCAGACAAGGTGGAGATTGAAGTTAAGGTTTATCAGAGTGTCCTTGCTGCCCGGTATTGTCTGATAGTTGAAAGGCTCGAACTCAATGAATACGGCAGGAGTATCGAAAGGCTGTTCGATGAAGTTTATCTGATTATGCCAAAGGTTGAAGAACTTAATCAAAGGTTCTTTGTCTTGGTTTTTGATTGCAAGGATTTTGGCTTGCAGGTCTAAAAATAACTGTTTTCTCATATTTTCAATAGTTTTTTAATACTTTCAAAAAGGTTTTTGAAAGGTTTTTTAATTGTTTTTGAAAAGTTCGTTAAATCGTTTGGCTATGGTTTCTTTGACCAAGTCGGTAAGCATTTTCCCATCGCTCAAGAACTGACGTTTGGGCATAGTAAAACCTTTGCCACGACCGGCATGCAAACCCTCGTTATGGACTTTTGCATATACTACATCGGAGCCTATGGTTACGGTGCCTTTGCCGTATTCGGCGGAGAGGCTTCGACCCAAGTCGCCCGTATCACCTGTAAGGATTTTGCGTGTAAGTCTTGCGGGGTGCTTTTTGGCATTGGAGCGATATGCCGCAGTACCTGGAATACGGCGTTTAACCTCTTTCCAGCGTCTGCCACCCAACCCCTCACGCCGGAAGTTGTCTTCGGCGTGTTTGAGTGCTATCTCGCCTGCAAGACGTGGGGCGATGTTGTCCAAAAAGTCCTGCGTCTCTTTGGTCTTTGCTGTTAATTGTTTGCAGAAATTATTTAAAGTTATGCTCATCTCTTATATTTTTTTATTGATTGTTCAAAATGTTTTTATTTTTTAGTTGTTTGGTTGAGTTCGTATTTGTCATATAATGTCATTATTTTTATAATTTTGTAAAATTGTTGATAAAATGGCTTCGGTGGGTAGTATCATCAGAAGGAATGTTATTCGGCATATTGGTAACTCTTGGAAGTAACAGCAATAAGATACTCTGTATAAGGATTTGCTTCGCTCTTGCGATATGCTCGGTAGCAATGAGTATCCTTTGTTTAGGAGTGTGTTTATATAGCGAACTGCACTATCTTCGTAAGCAAAGAAGCCTCCTTGAAAAAGAAACGAGAAAAGCCGTGAAAGAACATCGCTGCGTTGATTATCATAACACAGTTGTCCATCCCGAAAGAATATACGGCAACTGCGAAAAAATAGGTTATATATGCCTTTCTTTGGCTCTAATATCTTTATGCGTATATGCCGTGTTGCAAGTAATTTTTCCATAATTTTTATATGTTTTTATTGCTCGTTCAAAATTTTTTTGTAATTTTGCAGTGTGAAAACGGTATAAACATGTTTGACCTGTATTTGGGGATCTTGTTTATACCGTTTCTAAATTTTCAGGCACGTTCTCTGTGATAGAATATAAATACATTTTCCCCTCATTTACATGTCCTTTTTTATATCTACCTAAATGTATATAGCAATCTTTACTGTTAGGTAGAGTAATTTTGAAATAATAGAAGTAATCTGTATTTTCTTTTAGTTTTAACGTTTCTTTTTTTGTATTATGACCAGTATCACTAACTTTCCTGCCGATACACTTACCTTTTTTTATATACTTATCAATATTTGGCAAGATTATGCTCTTAATCCAAAAAATTTTTTTACGCAACATATCACCCGCACAGTGTTTTATTCCGATAGATGTAAAAATAACATCCTTTGTAATGTCTTTGTTTTCTTCTTTGATGGTGCATTGTGTTGTCTTATTGAGCAGAGTTTGTTTTGCAGTCTTTTCTGTTATTTTAGCAAAAGCCAGTTGGCAGTTTTTCTCCGTTTGTTTTTTGTTTTTTACTTGGAAGTACGAGGCATCGTTGGAGAATATCTCTCCGGTTTTGGCGGGGTTACCGTTCAACCCTTTTTGCGATATGCTTTTGTACTGTGGGTTTTCGGTTACGGGTGCGGACGTTTGAGCCCAGTCGCATTTGCAGTTCCACAGGGCACCGGGTTGGTTAGAGTTCCAAAAGGGATCGTCTTTTGCCCACACACGGTTGTAGAACGGTATATGGATGTCTCTGCGTTGAGATGAGCGTGAGGGTATCCAACGTATGTTTGGTAATGCTCTTCGATTGGTTGGGTCCATAAAATTCTCCCACTGCTTGGCAGTACGGCAACGAGCAACAGCGGTGTTGTATTCTGTCGCCTGGTAACGGTTGTAAGTATTAAGTACTGCCTTTGCAACTTCTTTGTATTCGCTATCTTTTTTGTATTTATTACGTACATCATTAAGCAGCGACGTAACTTTATTGGCTTTGTATGCCGAGAATCGTGCAACAGATGATTTGAGTCTCGTTGAGAGGTCGGAGGGGGAAGAGAACACCCTATCGACTGCTTTATTGAAGTTGTCGTAATAACCTGAAAGCAATGTCTGGTTAATCTTGTTGTCGCCACCGATGGAGGATATAATCTCGTTGTAAGCCTTTTTGGATGCGAGGGTGTAAGGCACATCGGCGAAGAGCGTGAGTACTTCCCGCAGCGATAGGTCGCTATGGGCGAAGTACATCAAATCGGTAGAAGTTATCTGCGGGCTTCTACGACCCCTCAGACGAAAAAATCGACATCGGGCAGAGCGTTGTTCTGCTGTTGGTCGTTCTGCTGTTGTGCTTGTTGTTGTGTTTGCTGTTGTGCTGCCTGTCGTTCGGCTTTCCGCTCTTCTTTGAGCTCATCGTAGTTGTCTGGCTTCGGTATGTCGAATTCTTCGTATAGGTAATCGTCGGAAATGGGTATAAGAGTGGACAGACCCGATAACACATTATATTTAGTTTGAAGTTGTTGCCAGTCTTTTTCGGGCGAGGCGAAGAAGATGTTACCGCCCTTGGTATTAAATCCGAAACGTGTAAGAATGGAGCGGAACTGGGTGTTAAGCACGGAGAGGATAAACTGCTTGTCGGCGGCGTGTTTTTGTTCTTCGACTTGAAGATGCACAGAGCCGAGTGCCAGTGTTCCCGTTGAGCCTTGTTCTGTTGTCAGGGTGTTACCGAGAATACATTTGGATATGGAAGCGTCGCAGAAAGCAATAAGTTCGGCGTAAGGTGAAGAGCCTGCGTTGGATGCAGGGTGCAGGGTCAGTTCGCTGCCTTTCGGATGTAGCAGGTAAGCGGCAGCACCCCACTCACGTAAAAGGTTCTCCATCTTGATACGGGTGCTCTCATCGAATTCGTCATAAGTCATCTCACGGAATGGCATGCCGAACATCTCGGCAAACTGTGCCCAGTCGCCGAAACCTCCCCGCTTGTATATGACATATTGGGCAGCCTTGAAAAACAGTCCCTTATCATAAGCATTACCCATATACATCATATAATCCGAGAACGGCGGCTGTTTGTAGAGAATATCTTTGGTGGCTTGGTTCTGCTCCAAAGAGACACACTCAAAGCCTCGTTCGGGATGGACGTGTTTGCGGTTGATGAGTTCATAAATGATATGGTAGTTCTCTTCGCTTTCGTTATAGGTTATATCCTGAATCTGGATAAGAGTGTAGCCATAGGCGACAGTGGAGTGAATATCTTTGACAAGATTGACCATATCGGGACAAGAGAGGAGTTTGTTTATCTCATCGTCCTGTTTGCCGTCTCTTGAAAATATCAAAGGTGTGGAGCATACGGCATCGACACGCTTTGACCAAGTGGCTTCTATCTGTCCGTCAAGTGTTATATCTTCTATAAGGTCGTATAACGCAACCCTGTTGGGGTTTTGAAGTGAAAGGAAGTTATTCAAAGCTCTTTTCCACACTGAAATGTCCGAGGATTGATGATATACGGGTGCAAGAGTTATGTTAAGCGGTTGCACCTTGGTTGTTGTATTGGTTTTATGTTGTTGTATTGTTGCTGCCATAATGTTTTGAAATGTTTTTTGAAAAGTGATTAAACGTAACTATCACGGCGGGTGTTGGTGCCGTAAAGTATCTGATAAGTACCGCCGATGTCTTTCTTGTCGTCTGGAAGTGGGGCAAGGTCGGGGATAAACGCTTTTTGGTTCTGCACACGTGTAAGGAAAGCGATAGCGTCCTCGTATTTCAGGCGTTTTGTCTCATTCATCATAGAGGGCGAAGCGATGGAATAGATATTATATATCGCTATATCCCTGATAAGTTTAACGAGGAACGCACAGCGGTCGTCTTGTGGTGTTTTGGCGTA
This sequence comes from uncultured Bacteroidales bacterium, assembly GCA_900315335.1. GTDB lineage: Bacteria > Bacteroidota > Bacteroidia > Bacteroidales > P3 > Scybalousia_A. The sequence goes on along the minus strand of OMYR01000006.1, from coordinate 2,464 downwards.
TTCCTTATCAATATCATAGAGGCGGAAGATATACGCTTTGACTTCACCCATAGCGTCAAGGATAGCCCGCTCTGCGTTGGCTCTCTCACGCTGTAAGACCGTCAAAGTCTCGCCCCATGCACCGTTAAGCAGGTCTTCATACATTAAGTACATAATTCCTCCTATTCTATTACCGTTAAGGAATATTTTCGTAAGTAATAGTCTTGCTTCATACGGCGGTGCAAAACGCCAGCCTCCACAAGGTAATCTATCTGAATACGTGTAAGCACACGCAGTTTGCCGTGTATCTGTAACACATAATATTTTTTGCCGGTCTGAGAATGCAGACGTTTGGCGGTCTTCACTGCACTGCGAACACGCAGATAGTTGTATGTTCTTCTGATAATTTCTAACATTGTTTTAATTGTTTTTATAATTGTTTTATATTCGTTTTTTATTTGCTTGTCTTCTTCCAATCATTATTGCATTATCCTGTGTAGTGTGTAGTTTGTTTTTAACAATCCACACGCCACCCTCAACGCAGTCGGGTAAGTCCGCCGGTGCTTTCATAGAGGGTGAAACCAAAAGGAACTGTTCTTTGGCACGAATGAAGTGTTCGTTGTCCTGTTTGTCGGCGTTGAAAATTAGATGCCCCGAAGAGTTCAGCGGCTCTAAGTTACCTTCAATACGCTGGAACTTATCGGGCTTTTTTCGGGTGTCTCCGACAAGGGAGATAATGCCACGTGTCTTGCTTAGTTCATTAAACAGCGGCGAAATGACCTGCTCAAAAAACGGGTCTTGCAAAGAGTTGTTCTCAATATAGTTATAGACCTGAACATCGGAAGGAACGTTCTCGCAGAGGTCGTAGAACCACGACACAAACTCTTTGTTGCCCACGTGATTGACACGCAGGTCGATAACATAGAACTTGCCATCAAGAAAGCCTATCTGACATATTGCTTTGGTTGAAGAGTTTTTCGTTGCTTTGTTAGTTGTTCCCGGGTCGGCGTAATTAACTAAAAACTTGAATTTTTTCAAAGGCGGTATCTTCTCAAAATAAAGTTCTTTGAAAACATCACCTTCGGCAAGAGGGTTGTTGAAGTACTCCTGTTGAGCGGAGCGTGAAGAAATCTTGCTTAGAACTCTGTCGATATGTTCTTCTGTGTTCTTAGCCCAAGAGGATTTGCCGTTGCTGTCTCGGATATTGACAATATCCCAGTTGTCGGCGACCTTGCCTGCACGTGTGATGCAGCAGTCTTTGGCGATGATATTGCCGCAGAAGATAACCGTCAAAGGCTTGTTAATAGCACGTGTAGCATATAATGCTTGCTCAAACCAAGACCATTTCTTTTTAATGGTTTCGGGGTTACGGCAGTCTTCATCGGTGTCGAAGTCGTCGCAGATGATTACATCGGGGCGGTAGTTATCGTTACGAGAACCACGAGGCGACTGACCTGCACCCAATGCCCTGAAAGCGACACCTTTCTTAGTGATAAACTCCCCGCTCTCCCAGTGTCCGAGAGAGGCTTGCTCGCCGTAATATTGTATGATACGGCTGTTGCTGTCAAGGTTAGCACGAAAAGGTTCTAACAACCTTACGGCGTTATCCAAAGAATTGCTCGCAAGCAAGACATTATGCTTTTTACCTGTAAGGGTCAGATAAAGCACAGCGAACATCGTGATAGTGGATTTTGCAAGTTCCCTACTCCACGACAATACTTGATAATACTCCATGTGGGAGCAGATACGTTTTAAGAACTTTTTGTGAAACGGTGCAAAATCCGCCGTAGCATAGGACGGGAAAAAGAACTTACACCAAGCAATAACATCCATTTCCAACTTATGGCGTTTAGCGGTCATCTCGCCAAAGGAGAGGTTATCCGACGGGGAGAAATTCTGCAAGTTCTTACGGTACTGCTCCCAGTATTGTATCTGTTTTCTGTCTTGTATATTCATCACATCTTACTTTTGATATAAGCATCGCAAAAATCCGAAATCTCAACAGCCTTTTGCGGCACTTGGCTACGAACGAAGTCAAGAAAAGAAGTGAAAACGGATATAGTCTCGGAAATAGAAGCGTCGTTTTCAAGTTTTTGTATAGCGTTAAGCAGTTGTGTCATAACATCGGCTTCGGGTTTAGAGGGGATACGTTTGCCCTCTTCACGTGCTTGAATAGTTCGGTTGAGTTCTGCTAATTGGTCGTGGTAGTTCTTTAATATCTCTTGGCGGGTCTGCGTTATGGACTTCCGCTCCTCTTTCCACATACCCTCCTTAGCCCAACGGGAGAGCGTCTGGGCGGATATGCCCACCTTTGCGGAAATCTCCACCTGTGAAAAACCCATCTTAAAATAGTCGTGGGCTATTGCTTTTTTGTTTTCAAGTTCTTTTTTTGTTGCCATTTTTTTTGTTGAATTTCAGAACGCAAAATTAGATATATTAACATTGAAAAAAATGAGTGGTTAGTAGTGTATCGGTCGTTATTTCA
>OMYR01000033.1 GCA_900315335.1 uncultured Bacteroidales bacterium | reverse complement strand
TCGCCGATGATACTGCAACAAGTATGTGGGAAAGTAGGTCGCTGCCAAGTAAAGTAAAGCCGTTAAGTTAAAAACTTGACGGCTTTTATGGATTGTGTAGGAGACGTTATTAGAGACAAAATTAAGGAATTGGGTCAATTGTGGAAATCATCAAAAAATTGCAGGAACGTTTCTATTGATATATTAAATTCATGGAATACTTTGATTGCGGAATGGGCTAAAGATGAGAGTATGCCACTTATTATAAGGAAAGGTAGCAGTAGAGGACAAGAATTTACTCATCGGTCAGGGAGAAAAGTTATAATTTCTGATAACACATTTGCCTTATGGGTGTACCGTAATGTTTTAGGTAGAAAAACTTATACTCTCTTGGAACTGAAAAACAAATTGAACAGCAATGAAATACCAATGGTTTATGCTTTATCGAAAGAAGATAAGAAAAAAGCAAAATACACCAAAACATTAGGTAAAGATGCTCTGTCTGATGAGGATTCAAAATGGAAATTATGCCATATTGAACCCGTTGGTATGAATAGTCGTAAAAATATTGCGGATTTGGATATAAATGAACTCATAAAGTATTTTAAGAGATATGCTAACCCCATGAATATGTTTATATTACCCAAAGAAATAGGCAGTTTAGGGGAAATCCAAGAATTTATAGATGAACAAAAAATTAAATAATCAATTCTCGTTTTATGTTATCTTTAAAATCAATATAAACTTTTAGTACATTATCAGAATATATTGTTTTGTTTGTGCTATTGAGCATTGTTATAAATCCCGTAATTAGTTATCTATTCTCGGAACCTGTCGTGTATGACTTATCGCAGTTTATTACGGATTGTTGTGTGGGTTTTATTACATCCGTTTTGTGTTATTCCATAGTTATTAAGAAGAATAAAAAATTAGATTATGACAAAAAGTAAAAAAAAGAGAGATTATTATTGCGGTAGTTTTCATTATTATAAGTTTATTATTGCTAATCTTTACCCACGATAAGTGGTGTTTGGGAACAATATTTTTTGTTCCAGGTGTAGTTTACTTCATTGAAGAACCAATACAAAGATTATGCAAAAAGAAAAGCCCAAAGAAATCAGACGACAATTGATAAAAATACATGGAAAAGTCATGAAAAAGTGGAAAAAGTTATTAAGAAGTTAGCAAATTTATTGAAAATCTAATATATATTTATTTGTTATGACAAAAGCTAAGAAAATGTAAGTTGTTATCGCGATAGTTTTTATTGTTATTGGAGTAGTGTTGCGAGTATCAATGGGTAGAGAGTGGTGTGATAAATGTCGGATAACTGAATTAGAACTTGAATATAGCAACGAATATCCATCAAATTTGGATAATGAGGTTATTGAATATTTTCCTATTGGGGAACAAATAACGTGTAGCAACATTCCTTATTTTGATATCTTAACAATAGAGAGGAAATAGATTATGGTAGCAAAGTTAAAAATTTCTATTATTACTATTGCAGTGATATTTGCAGCAATGTTTATAAGTTGTAATACAAAAGAAAAAGAAACTATTACAACAATTAAAACAAGAGTTTTGGGAGATTCTGATTTACATTTAGAAAAAGCAGACAGTATATACACAAAAGGTAATACTTCTTGGTATTATAAAAATGGAGAACTTCTTTGCACATCAGTTACAACAGTGGTAAAATAATTTAACGTGAGTTCGATGAATTTAATTATTGGCAATAAGTGAATTATACATCTTTATATAAAATATGTGAATAATTCTTCAATTGTTAAAACATAGTAGATATTAATCATGTAAATTCATAGTTAATAATAAAAGGCGAGAAACAAATAAACGCTTCTCGCCTCTGGCGTTATGTGAAGATTTGGATAGTTATGTTGTTTGAATATTGAATAGCAATTCATCGTTGCGACAATCCATATTAAGATGAATAGCATTAGAAGAAAGTTGGTCAAACCTATTGTCGCTTAGAATAAACATAGACAAACGATTGGTAACAAGTTTTTGAATTGCTCGCTTAACAGGTCTTGCTCCAAGCAACGGGTCATAGCCTTTATCTGCCAAATAGTCTATTGCAGTAGGAGTGTAGTTCAACAATATGTTCTTTGATTTCAACATCTCAATCAAATGTTTCATCTGCAAAACAACAATCTGACGAACCTGCTCTTTGAACAACGGTTTGAAGATTACAATCTCATCAATTCTGTTAAGGAACTCGGGACGTATGGATTTCTTCAACAGTTCTCTGACTTTGACTTCCGCTTGGCTGAAAGCGTTTGCGTTACCATTGATTTGTTCTTGTACGGCATCTTGAAGATACTCCGCACCAAGGTTGCTTGTCATAATGATTATAGTGTTCTTGAAATCCACAACACGACCTTTGCCGTCGGTAAGACGTCCGTCTTCTAAGACTTGCAACAATATATTAAAGACATCGGGGTGAGCTTTCTCTATCTCGTCCAACAATACTATTGAATAAGGTTTTCTTCTTACGGCTTCGGTCAATTGTCCTCCTTCTTCGTAGCCTACATATCCCGGAGGAGCTCCTATAAGTCTGGATACAGAATAACGCTCCTGGTATTCCGACATATCTATTCTGACCATAAGGTTCTCATCGTCGAATAACAATTCCGCCAACGCCCTTGCCAACTCCGTTTTGCCCACACCTGTCGAACCAAGAAAGGCAAATGAACCTATCGGTCGCTTATCGTCATTAAGTCCCGAACGACTACGTCTTATACAATTGCTTATGGCTTCTATGGCTTCGTCTTGACCGATAACACGGCGTTTTAAGTCGTCTTCCAAGTGTAGAAGTTTTTCTTTTTCGGAGGTCATCATTCTTGAAACCGGAATACCTGTCCAACGTGATACAACTTCGGCAATATGGTTTTCATCGACTTCTTCGGTAATCATGGCTTCGCCGTGTTGAAGTTCGGATAGTTTTTGCTTGTAATCCGTTAAATCTTTCTCCGCTTGCGGAATCTTGCCGTATCTTAACTCTGCGACTTTTGAATAATCGCCTTCACGCTCAGCATTAGTGGCTTGTAGTTTGAAGTTTTCAATCTTTTTGACTTCGTCTTGGATCGCATCAACGAGTTTTTTCTCATTCTTCCATTGGGCGGTTAGGGTATCGCGTTGCTTTTTGAGTTCGTCAATCTCTTTTGTAAGGGCTGCAACCTTAACTTCGTCATGTTCTTTCTTTATCGCAACCCTTTCAATCTCCAACTGGCGCAACTTTCTTTCCACTTCATCAACTTCTTCGGGTGAAGAATCTATCTCCATACGCAGTTTGGCTGCGGCTTCGTCAATCAAATCTATGGCTTTGTCCGGCAAAAATCTGTTGGTAATATAACGGTTTGACATCTCAGCTGCAGTTATTATGGCGGCGTCTTTGATTCTGACGTGGTGATGTACTTCGTATTTCTCTTTCAAACCTCTAAGAATACTTATCGTGTCTTCCACACTTGGTTCATCAACCATAACCATTTGAAATCTACGTTCCAGAGCTTTGTCTTTTTCAAAATACTTCTGATATTCGTCTAACGTTGTCGCACCAATGGCTCTTAAATCTCCACGTGCCAACGCAGGTTTAAGGATATTGGCTGCGTCCATAGCACCTTCGCCACCGCCTGCTCCGACTAAGGTATGTATTTCGTCGATAAACAAAATAACATCGCCTTGCGATTTAATCACGTCATTAACAACTCCTTTTAATCTCTCCTCAAACTCTCCTTTGTACTTTGCTCCTGCAACCAATGCACCCATATCCAAAGAATAAAGTTTCTTTTGTTTAAGGTTTTCAGGCACGTCATTTTGAAAAATTCTCTGAGCCAATCCTTCGGCAATGGCGGTCTTACCCACGCCAGGTTCTCCGACAAGTACGGGATTGTTCTTCGTTCTTCGAGATAGGATTTGCAACACTCTTCTTATCTCTTCGTCTCTACCAATAACCGGGTCAAGTTTGTTTTGTTTGGCTTTGTCAATCAAATTAATCGCAAAGCGTTCCAAGTTTTGGTACTTGTTGTTTGTGTTTGTTGTGTTATTATTTGTGTTTTCCATATTTTTTGTTTCTCCTTTCCGAATGGACGTGGTTTTCAAAAAGCGTTCTTTCGCTGTTTTGTTGTCAAAAATACTTATTTGGCGATGATTTGCTGACAATTTGGCAATTATTTGTAGTAATTTTCTGACATTTATTATGTGTTAGACAATTTTTTTATACCTTTGCAAGCCTAAAAATTATTTACACAGAATATAAATAATAATGATATGGAAAGAATAAAAGTTGGTGATGTTTATACATTCGATGTTATGTACCATCAAAAAGACGTAGAGACCTTTGCCCAAATCAGTGGCGACAACAATCCAATACATATTAACCAAGAATACGCCAAGCAAACCCCGTTCGGTCAGTGTATCGTTCATGGATTTTTTGCCGGTGCGGTGTTCTCTCGTGTTTTCGGCACACAATGGCCGGGAGAAGGAACGGTTTATATGAATCAAGAGATGTCTTTTCGCGCTCCGGTCTTCGTTGAAAAACCTTATACGGCGAAATTCAAAGTTTTGGAGATTAACGAAGAAAAGCATAGGGGAGTAATTGAATGTATATTGGAAGATGAGCAAGGCAAACAAGCCATAATCGGTAAGGCTATGCTTAAACATAACAACAGATTCTAAAAAGAAAAAAATGATGTTTAACAAGAATTTTTTAGTTGCTTTAATCCTTTTGTCAGTTTCAGTAACTGCAAAAGCCCAAATACCAGAGCAACCGCAAGAGCGTTCAAAAGAATCTTGCACAAGTATAATGGTTGGAAAACAAGCCTCAAAGGACGGTTCGGTTATAACTTCCCATACTTGCGATTCGTGGTATAGAACGTGGATGAATATGGTTGCAGCCAAGGATTGGAAAGACAACGACAGTGTAACTATTTACGACGGACGTATGCATACTCAGTCTGCTTCGGATAGTACAAAAGTTTATGCAAAAGGTAAAATACCACAAGTAAAACATACTTTTCGTTTCTTGGATACTGCTTACCCTTGCTTGAATGAGAAACAACTCGGTATAGGAGAAACAACCATATCGGGCAGAGATACCTTGCAGAATAAGAAAGGTATGTTTATGATTGAGGAATTGGCACGTATTGCTCTTGAACGCTGCTCCACGGCAAGAGAAGCCATAAAACTTATGGGTGAATTGGTTAAGAAATACGGCTATGGCGATTCGGGAGAATGCTTAACTATTGCCGACAAAAAAGAAGTATGGATTTTTGAAATATTTGGCGAAGGTCCAAGCAAAATCGGTGGAGTATGGGCTGCGGTAAGGATTCCCGATGATGAGATTGCTGTCAGTGCCAATATATGTCGTATATCCAAACTTACAAAATCAAACGATTGTATGTATTCCGATAACGTCTTTGATGTGGCAAAGAAAATGAAACTTTGGGACGGCAAGGAAGAGTTTTCGTTTTGGAAAGTGTATAGCGGTGGCAATTATTTTGGAGAGAAAAAGAATTATAGCGACAGAGAATATTTTATAATGAACGCTTTGGCTCCTTCAAAGATTGTGAGCGATACTGTTATGGAGTTGCCTTTGAGCGTTAAACCCGATAAGAAAGTAGGCGTTGAGGACGTTATGAGTCTTTTGGGCAGTTATTATGAAGGAACAGAGAGAAATCTTAGCGGAAGACATAAAATTCCCAACCCTAAACGCAAAGACAAGGACGGTAATCTTGTAGAGAACGAGCCTGACAGCATTGTTTCTCCGTTTTCAAATCCTTGGATGCGTCCCGATGAGATAAATATGTATTATTCAATGGGTGATTCCACGATGAAAAACATTCGTACGGTGAGCGTTCCTTGGTGTGCATACTCAACCGTTATTCAGTTACGCAGTTGGCTGCCAGACGAAGTGGGTGGTGTGGCTTGGATTGCGTTGGATAACCCGGGTCAATCGCCACGTTTTCCTATCTTTTGCGGAAATACCGATATTCCTGAGATGTTAAAAACTTGCGGACAACACGCCCAAAGAGATGATGTTGCTTTATGGCATTACAGAAAAGCCAATCGTTTGGCGACAGTACGTTGGGGAAATTTCCGCAAGGTGATGGAACCTGCTCAAAAATACTTCGTGGAAAAGGGTATGAGAGAGTTGCCGATGGTTGAAAAGATGTTTAACGATTTACAACAGCAAGACCCGAAAAAGGCACAAGACATGCTTAACGGTTATGTGTCGGACTTCTTCGCTGCAACAATCGTAAAATGGGACGATATGGCAAGACTGTTTTGGCGTCAGACTTGGACAGGCTTTTGATTGTAGCAAATAAAATGATGTATAATTAAAATATTTTAAGAAAGGTTAAATAAAAGGTAATTAAAGCAGTCATTTTGTTTTTATCACTTATCAGAAAAATAGTGTTAAACATTAGTAAATTAGTCTCAATGATTAGTAAAATAGTGTTAAACATTAGTAAAATAATCACTCACATTATTTTTATTGCTGTTGATATTAATAAAATGATTGCGAAAAATAATTAAATAAAAACATAAAAAACGAAAATGATACAGAGAATTCAAACACTATGGCTTGCATTTGCGGTTTTGTTGTCGGGTGCAATGTTTTTCTTTCCGCTTGCGATGTACGACATTCCTTGGAAAGAATTTAATGTCAGATGTACGTATTTCTTGTTGGCAGAGGGAGGTTCGGGAGCAGGCTTAGCTCAAAGTTCCATAGCCATATCGTCTTTGATAACCAATTGTTTGGTTGGAGTTATAACATTGGTAACGATATTTTTGTTTAAGAACAGAACTTTGCAACGCAAGGTCTTGGCTTTTGCTTTCTTGGTTGCATTGGTGGAGATTGCATTGAATTATTTTTATCAAATCAACGCAGGACTTACAGCGTATGTCAAAGGACTTACAGGTAGCAACACGGCTTTGTTTAATGAGATTATTAACAATTCAGCCACCAAATCGACATGGGGATTTGGAATGTTTTTCCCGATAGTGCAATTGGTATGTTTTGTTTTTGCTCTTAAAGGTATCAAAAAGGACGAAGCCATTGTGAGAAGTGCAGACAGATTGCGATAGAGCAAAGAAAAATATTTGATTAAAACAATTGGAGATACAAAAACTTTACGTAATTTTGCATCTCTGAATAATGAGAACTTATTTAAGGGATACAAATTCTTTTAGATAAGTTTTTCATTGTTAAAATGACGAATAAAAATTAAGTATAATATAAAAAATTTAACGAAAGAAATGGTAGAGTTAATCAACAAAGGAGTATATCTTCTTGATGGCGAAAAACTTGTTATGGATTCAGCCAATATGCCGTCGGCAGATGAGGCAAGAGAAAGCACCATAGCGTATCAAATACTTCGTTCTCACGAGGTGGATAGCGATAAATCAAAAAAAATGCGTATTAAATTTGACGCATTGATTTCACACGATATAACATACGTAGGAATTATACAGACTGCAAGAGCATCTGGTTTGAAGAAATTCCCATTACCTTACGGAATGACCAATTGCCACAACTCATTATGTGCTGTCGGTGGTACAATCAACGAAGATGACCACGTTTTCGGATTGTCAGCAGCCAAGAAATACGGCGGTATATTTGTTCCTACAAACCAAGCCGTGATACATCAGTATGCAAGAGAAGCAATGGCTAAGTGCGGCAATATGATTTTGGGTTCTGACTCTCACACTCGTTATGGCTCATTAGGAAATATGGGTGTTGGTGAAGGTGGTGGCGAATTAGTAAAGCAATTGCTTGAAAATACATGGGATATCAACGCACCTGAGGTTGTTTTGGTTTGGTTGGAAGGCACTCCAAGAAAAGGTGTAGGCCCTCACGATGTTGCTATTTCGTTGGTGAAAGCAACATTTGAGAACGGATTTGTTAAGAATAAAGTTTTGGAGTTTGCAGGTCCCGGTGTTAAGAATTTGCCTATCGATTTCCGTAATGGTATCGAAGTAATGACAACCGAGACTACTTGTCTTTCTTCAATATGGGTTACTGACGAAGAAGTTCATAACTATTATAAGATGCACGGCAGAGAGCAAGACTACAAAGAACTTCGTCCGGGTAAAGTCGCTTATTATGACAGCATGATTAAGATTGATTTGTCTAAACAAGAATGTATGATTGCTTTGCCTTATCACCCTTCAAATGCTTACTCAATTCACGAGTTGCAGGCTAACCCTGAAAAGATTTTGAAAGAAGTTGAGCAAGATACAATAAAACGTTACGGTGACAAAGTTCAAATTGACTTGGCAAGCAAAGTAAAAGACGGAAAGGTTGTTGCGGATCAAGGTATTATAGCAGGTTGTGCTGGTGGTACGTATGATAACTTAGCTGCTGCTGCCGCTATTTTGAAAGACAAATCAACAGGTAACGGATATTTTACAGCAAGTGCTTATCCTCAATCAATTCCTGTTTATTTGGCTGCAACACGTTCTCATATTGCTGAGGATTTGTTGGAGGCAGGAGTTGCTATCAAACCTGCATTCTGCGGACCATGTTTCGGAGCAGGTGATGTTCCTTCAAACAACGGACTTTCCATACGCCACACCACACGTAATTTCCCTAACCGTGAGGGTTCAAAACCAAAGGACGGACAGATTGCATTGGTAGCTTTAATGGACGCAAGAAGTATCGCAGCAACGGCAGCCAACGGCGGAGTTATCACGGCTGCAACCGACATAGATTACGATGTTAATTATGAAGGATACAAATTCGATTCTAAGGTTTATGAGAAGCGTGTTTATAATGGCTTTGGCAAAGCGGACGCAAATGCTGAATTGCGTTATGGACCAAATATCAAAGACTGGCCAAAGATGTACGCAATGGAAGAGAATATGTTGGTTGAGTTGGCAGCGGTTATACACGACCCTGTAACGACTACCGATGAGTTAATACCTTCGGGCGAAACTTCATCATATCGTTCCAATCCGTTGAAGTTGTCGGAGTTTGCACTTTCACGTCGTGTTCCTGAGTACGTAGGAATAAGCAAACGTATTCAAAGTGAGGATTTGCAAAGACGTGCCGGCAATGTACCGCAGAACGTAAAAGATGCTTTGGCTAAGGTTGGTGCAGATGCAAGTAACACTTCATTTGGTTCTTGTGTATTTGCTAACAAACCGGGCGATGGTTCTGCACGTGAGCAGGCTGCTTCTTGTCAAAAGGTTTTAGGTGGCGACGCTAACATCTGTTATGAGTATGCAACCAAGCGTTATCGTAGCAACTGTATCAATTGGGGTATAATGCCATTCACTATTGCAAAAGACACTCCTTTTGATTACGAACCTGGTGACTTTGTATTTATACCTGGCATCAAGCAAGCTGTATTGGACGGCAAAGAAGAGATAGATGCTAAGGTTATAACAGCAAACGGAGTAAAGGATATACACTTATTGTTCCAGAATTTGACATCTGACGAGAGAGAGATTTTATCCAAGGGCTGTTTGATGAATTACTACGCATCACAGAATAAGTAAAATTATTTTAAGTTTGTTTTTAACTTATTAGGAGTGATTGAAAAATCACTCCTTTTTCATATTCATCACATTGAAACCAGTAAGATAATGTTAAGAATGACGAAATTAATATTGAAAATAGTTAATTTCGTCATTCTTAACGTTATTTGATGTGTTTTGCAATCTTATTGAAGGTGTTTTTGCCGAATAATTTGGAGTTTATAACCAAACTGCGGCGATATACTTGCGTCGGATAAGTCGTAATGTTCGGATTTCTGTCGTTATTGAAATCGTTTTTGATTGCCAAAAACTCTTTTCGTGCCTCCAAAACTGCGTTATATTCCGCCTTGGAAGATGTTATTCTGAACATAAAAGCCGCCAATAAGTCCAAATATTTCCTTTTGCGCATCACGTTTTTGAGTTCTTTGTCGGGTAGGTTTTTGTATAAAAGCAATAGGTTGTTGCGGAAGTTAAGAAAAGTCTTGCGTGGCGATAATTTGTTCAAAGTGCCGCCGCCGTAATGATAAACTTTGCTCTCGGGACAATACATAACCTTGTAGCCAACGTTTTTTGCTCGCCAACAAAAATCAATCTCCTCCATGTGAGCGAAAAATCTCTCGTCCAATCCACCCAATTCTTTGAATACGCTACTTTTGACAAACATCGCAGCCCCCGTAGCCCAAAAAATTTCTCTTATTGTGTCGTATTGACCTTTGTCTTGTTCCAAATGCTCAAAAATTCTGCCCGCACAAAAAGGATAACCTAAGTAATCGATATAGCCACCTGCCGCACCGGCGTACTCAAAGCGACTTTTGTCGTTGTAAGATAAGAGTTTCGGCTGACAAATAGCAATGTTCTCATCCTGCTGCATAAGGCGGATAACGGGATTTATCCAACCTTTGGTTACTTCCACGTCATCGTTAAGCAACACAAAGTAGTCGGCGTCTATCATTGCCAAAGCCCTATTGTAGCCACCTGTGAAGCCGTAATTTTTATCTAATTTGATGACTTTTACGGTAAAGAAGTTTTGTTTTATAAATTCAATGGAATCGTCCGTTGAACCGTTATCTGCAACGATAACATCACAGCCCAATGAATATTTGACAACAGAAGGGAGATATTGTTCAAGTAATTTCTTTCCGTTCCAATTGAGAATGACAACGGCGACTTTAACTTTCGGATTCATTTTTACTTTCTTCCAGTTTGAAATTGCTTGCCTGCTTTACCGATAACGCCTCTATCCAATGTGCCGTGCGAAAGAACGCTCTCCCATTCCAAATCCTGTAACTCGCCTGTGGCGTTGGAGTGTAGAAGGAAGTATTCGGCCATATTGTTTTGTTTAGCGTAGAATACAAACTTACGATTGCTTTCTCCCATTGGAGTTTTGGAATACACCCAAATCTGATAAGGGTAATAATTTACTTCCATAATCTGTGAATTGGAAAGGTCCGGGTCTATCATCTTTTGGGCTCTAGTAACGTTATTTATTGAACCGGATGTTGCAGACTTCTCGTCAATAATCTCTGTCGGCTCGCCGTATGACAATAATATCCTTCCCATATCGGTATTGTAGCCTTTCTTTATTCTTGTAGAGTATTTCTCGTTGATTTTCTCCACTTGTTTTGCATAATTTCGGTACGCAAACTCAGGAGATGAACTGTTGATTTCACTAAAAAACTGATAAATGAAATATCTGTCTTGGTCAGGTGTTGAAGTCTTTAAGTCTTTTAACATATATTCCACTTGGGTATTGGAAGCAATGGGACGCATACTTTTTATTGTCTCTTTGAGTAGTGAGTCAGGTATGTAATAAACAAAAGCATCTTTCGGAAGTTCCATATCGTTTTGCTCGGCTTTTATATTGCTGTGTTTGATGAATGGATAGCGATTGTATGCGTATAATAGATTGTCTTTGTCTCTTGCTTCAACGGTTAGGTAGTACGCACCTTCGGGTAAGGAGGACAAATCCAATGTGTTGAAGTATGGAGTAATGTCTTGCGCCTTTTGTCTTTTGTAGGCCTGAACGGTTTCTATCTTTTTGTTGGAGTTAATGTCTTCGATTATCGTGCTTATAAGGTATAAACTATCCTTACCAAAGACTTTGTCGGCGTTGTAGATTTCGGCATAGTAGGAAACTTTGTTGTCGTCCTTGCTTATGGCGTCAAACATATAAGGCTGCAAGTCATAACCACCTTTGGAATAGATGTTTTCTTTCTTTGTTTTCTCGTGTTTATTAACTATCATAATATCGGAAACGTTAATTTCGTCTTCGGGGTAGTTCATTATTATTGCGTCTTTGTAAGTCAGAGGTTGCGATGTTGAATTGACATCCTTTAACTCAAAGAACACAACGTACGAACCATTATGTAAAGCGATACGCTGCATATCCAATAAAGATGTGTTGTTTAATGTGGTTGAGTCTTCGACCTGCGGGGAAGAAATCACACGCTTTTCTATATATATTACTGAGTCGGGACGAGTGCTGTTGCAGATTGCAATGGTAAGTTCCGCTTGTTTTATATACTTGTTTAATACTGGCGAAGCGGTGTTTAACGTTGCTGACTCAATTGATGTATTTATTTCAACGTAATTGGTTTTTGTAGAATGGTATGTTCTGAAATTGTAAAGCACGTTGATGTTTTGTGCGTTAAGTATTGAAGTTATAGCCAACAAACTTAAAAAAACTATCTTTTTCATTGATGTTATATTTATGGTATTTGTTTAATTGGTGGCAAAGTTACAAACTTTTTTTCAATAAACTATGGTTTGCAAGAAACAAATAGTGTTTTTTGTTATTTTTATTGTTAAGACAGAAAGCATTATTGTTAAAGATTTAATGAATAATTTGCAAAATTAAGTTATCAAAATAAAAATATAATTGTTATTAATAGGGAATATGGCGTTGCTTGTTGAAGTAAATGATATTAACGTATAGTTGCGACAAAGTAAAGAGAACGGAAAAACTAAAAACTCTCGGAAAAATTGTTTTCCGAGAGTTAATTTGAAATTAAACTATTTATTATTATAAATTAGTTTTCTTTTCTTTCCATTTCTTCTTTCAAAGAAGCAAGAACGTCTAAATCGCCCAAAGTGGTTTTCTCCAAAGTTTGGTTGATTTTCTTAACAGGATTACCGCTCTTCTTAGCCTTTGTGTCGTCTTCTTGTTTCCACATTCTTGTGTGAGAAAGAACGATACGTTTAGCCTCTTTTTGGAATTCGATTACCTTAAATTCAAGTTTTTCATCAACTTTCGGCATCGTTTTGTCTTCTTTCTGCAATTGTCCTTTTGGACAGAAGCCTTCAAGACCGTAAGGTAGATTTACAACAGCACCGCTCTTGTCATTAACGCTGATGATTGTTCCTTCTTGTGTAGAACCGATAGTGAAGATTGTTTCAAATACGTCCCAAGGATTTTCTTCCAATTGTTTATGACCAAGAGATAATCTTCTGTTTTCAGGATCAATTTCCAAAACAACAACTTCCATCTTCTCGCCAACTTTCGTAAATTCAGCAGGGTGTTTGATTTTCTTGCTCCAAGAAAGGTCTGAGATGTGAATCAAACCATCAACACCTTCTTCCAATTCAACGAAGATACCGAAGTTAGTAAAGTTACGAACGGTTGCAGTATGTTTGCTTCCAACAGGATATTTCTCTGCGATATTAACCCATGGATCCGGCATAAGTTGTTTCATACCCAAAGACATCTTTCTTTCTGCACGATCCAAAGTAAGGATAACTGCTTCTACTTCGTCTCCAACTTTCAAGAAATCGTGAGCGGTACGCAAATGCTGGCTCCAAGACATTTCTGTTACGTGAATCAAACCTTCAACACCAGGTATAATTTCAACGAATGCACCGTAATCAGCGATAACGACAACTTTACCCTTAATCTTATCACCAACTTTCAAGTTTTCGTCAAGTTGATCCCAAGGATGAGGAGTCAATTGTTTCAAACCTAATGCTATTCTCTTCTTAGCTTCATCAAAGTCTAAGATAACAACCTTGATTTTGTCGTCCAAATGAACGATTTCCTCAGGAGAGTTGATTCTTCCCCAAGACAAGTCTGTAATGTGGATAAGACCATCAACACCACCCAAATCAATAAATACACCATAAGAAGTGATATTCTTAACAGTTCCTTCAAGAACCTGACCTTTTTCAAGGTGAGACATAATCTCTGCTTTTTGTGCTTCGATTTCGTCTTCGATAAGAGCCTTATGAGAAACAACGATGTTTTTGTATTCATTGTTGATTTTAACAATCTTAAATTCCATTGTCTTATCAACAAATACATCGTAATCTCTGATAGGTTTAACGTCAATTTGAGAACCAGGTAAGAATGCTTCAATACCGAATACATCAACAATCAAACCGCCTTTTGTTCTTGATTTAACATAGCCTTTGATGATTTCTTGTGATTCGTAAGCCTCATTAACTCTATCCCAAGATTTCAAAATTCTTGCTTTTTTATGGCTAAGAAGTAATTGACCGTTAGAGTCCTCTTGGTTTTCAATGAAAACTTCAACTTTATCGCCGACTTTCAAATCCGGGTTGTAACGAAATTCCGTGAAAGGAATGATACCGTCTGATTTGAAATCGATATTAACAACAACTTCTCTGTCGTTGATAGATACAACTGTACCTTCTGTAACTTCATTGTCGCCTATTGCACCGAATGTTTTGTCGTATGCACTTTGAAGTTTTTCTCTGTCTTCTTTTGTATAAGACTGTTTAGCATCAACAGAACCCCAATCAAAATCCTGTAAAGGCTGAATGTTTTTCAAATCTCTCATAGGAGAATATTAAATTTTTTTTGTACAACTCCCTATCAAGTTGAATGGTTAAACAATAATCAAATTACTCAACAATGTTGATAGGAACACCTATATGAGTAACGGAGTGCAAAATTACAAAAATTTATGATATTGAATGTTAAAAACTTTGAATTTTATTAAAAAATCTTTCTTTTAATTGGAAAATATATTGCTTTTTATGTTTTAATAGCATACGAATTACTTATTTTTTTATTACCTTTGCACGAAATTTTCTAAAAGTAATCAATTCTAAATAAAACATCATAAACAATGAGCCACTTACCTTCGCTTATAACCGATTTGGCAGTAATTCTTGTGTTAGGTTCGCTATTCTCTTTGATATGTAAATACCTTAAACAACCCGTAGTACTTGGCTATATTGTGGCAGGTTTTATTGCAGGTCCGCATTTTGCATTTTTTCAAACGGTAGATCCAGACAATATATCCACTTGGGCAGACATAGGAGTTATATTCCTTTTGTTTGGTATGGGGTTGGAGTTTTCGTTCAAAAAACTACTCTCGGTCGGCAAAGTCGGTGGTAAGGCTATGCTGTTTGAAGCCGTGAGTTTATCAATACTCGGCTTTCTTGTCGGAAAATTACTTGGCTGGCCGACGGCGGATAGTTTGTTATTGGGAGGTATGCTTATTATGTCCTCAACAGCCATAATCGTCAAAACGTTTAATGATTTGGGAATAACAAAGGCTAAATTTGTTGATATAGTTTTCGGTATTTTGGTTTTTGAGGATTTGTTCGCTATTATATTAATGGTGTTGATTTCCACTTTCGCAGCAGGCAAACAATTTGAAGGCACTCAACTCGCAACAACGATAGCCAAACTTCTATTCTTTATTATTATATGGGTTATGGCAGGTATATATCTTATACCGACTTTACTCAAAAAATCAAAGAAGTACCTTAACGATGAAACATTGCTATTGGTTTCGATGGGATTGTGCCTTTTAATGGTTGTTTTTGCAACAAAGGCGGGATTTTCTTCGGCATTGGGTGCTTTTGTTATGGGTAGTATTCTTTCAGAGACAATAGAAAGGGAACGTATAGAGAAAATCATTGCTCCCGTTAAGGATTTGTTTTCTGCCATATTCTTTGTTTCTGTCGGTATGATGGTAAATCCGACCGTGTTGTTGGAGAATTTTTCAACAATAATTATAATCGCAGCAACGTCCATACTTGGCAAAATGATTTTCTCAACACTTGGCGTTCGTCTGACAGGACAGAGTTTAAGGGATTCAATGCAGAGCGGTTTTTCGTTGGCTCAAATGGGAGAGTTTTCATTCATCGTTGCCGCTATGGGTATCAATATGGGACTTATCAGCGATAGGGTTTATCCAATTGTTATCGCCGTTTCGGTTCTGACAACATTCACAACGCCGTATTGTATGCGTTTGGCTTTGCCTCTTTACGATATTATTGAAAGGATACTGCCCGAAAGATTTTCTTATATCTTGCAATCCAAAACCGAAGACAAGGAAAAAACCACAGAAGAAAAATCGGATTGGATACAATATCTCCAATCTTACTTTTCACGATTGGGAATATACCTTATAATATGTATAGCAATATTGTCATTGAGCTTTGTTTTCTTGTTTCCTTGGGCGGAAAAAGGTAGCAGCCACATGATAAAAAGCATAATATGTGCAGCGGGAACGCTTATTGCCATTGCTCCAATCTTGCGAGGTATGATTCACAATACGGGAAAGCAAGTTTATTTGTATGTAACCATTTGGACAACGGCAGCAGCCAAAGGCAAATCGATGCAGAGCGATAGAATAATTCTTGGTTTCTTGGTTGTCTTGCGTTATGTGATAGCGTTGTTTTTGGTGTTCTTGATTTTATATCGTTATTTCCACTTGCCGGCGTTTGTTGTCGTTATTGCAACATTGGTATTCTTCGCTTTGATATTTAATTCCAAAAGACTTCTGCGTTACAATTGGTCTATCGAATCGCGTTTTGTCAAAAATTTCAATGCTCGCCAAATAGTCGAACAACACAAACAGTCCAAAAATAAACTAAAAGAATTGAACAACCTACATTGGATTGACTCCAATATGTATTTCGCCGAATACGTTGTTGCTGAAAACGGCAAATTGTCGGGTAAGAGTTTGAAGCAATTGAATTTCCGTACGGAATATAATGTTATTATCATCTCGGTTGAACGCAACAAACAAGATTTTGATTTTCCTGACGGTGATTTCTCTCTTATGAGTGGCGACATACTATGGATGCTTGGCACATTGGGTTCGTTGCGTCGTTTGGATATGGACGACGAAAGCGTTTCTTTGGATTACAGCAAGGTGATGACGTTAAACGATTTCAATATTTCGCAAAAAAATAAGGAAAACTCAGTTATTCATTGCGTAACATTCCAAATCGAAGAGGGCAGTGAATGGATTGGCCACTCGCTGATTGATTCTACATTGATAAAAAACAAATGTATGGTTATCGCAATAGAAAGGGACGATTCTCCGATAATTAATCCTTCGTCGCACCTTAAATTCAAAGAAAAGGACATCGTTTGGGTTATTGGTGATAAGGCTGTTATCTACACTCTTTTGGATAATAAATATTTCGATTGCGAAGAGTAAATCTTTTTGTGGGGAAACGAAAAAAATAATGTTTAATACTAATTGATTAATCACTCACATTAATTTTTTAGTGTTAAACATTATTTTTGCGAACAGAGAAAAACAAATTTTTTGGTGAGCAGTACGCTTAAAAAACGTATCTTTGCAATCCGTAAAGCGAGATAAAAGTAAAATTATAAACATAAAACACATAAATATTATGAATGAGATATTGGATACACTGCAACCGCAGGAAGTTTTTGCCCAATTCAAACCGATTCTTTCCGTTCCTCGTCCGAGCAAGAAAGAAGCAAAGATAAGCAAGTATTTATATGATTGGGGCGTAGCAAGAGGTTTTGAGACAATACAGGACGAAGTCGGCAACATCATCATACGTAAGCCTGCCACCAAGGGTATGGAAGACCGCAAAACGGTATGTTTGCAAGCTCATATGGATATGGTTTGCGAGAAGAACTCGGACAAATCATTCAATTTCGAGACCGATGCCATAGAAACATTTGTTGAAGACGGCTGGTTAAAGGCAAAAGGAACGACATTGGGTGCAGATGACGGCATTGGCGTTGCAACGGCATTGGCTATCTTGGACAGCAAAACGATTGAACACCCTGATTTGGAGTGTCTGTTCACAATTGACGAAGAGACGGGCTTAACTGGTGCAATGGCTTTAAGCGATAGCGTTTTGAAATCCTCAATTCTTATCAATTTGGACTCCGAAGACGAGGGAGAGATGTTTATCGGTTGTGCCGGAGGTGTAGATACTTTGGGTTATATGCCTATAACGACCGAGCCTGCCTGCCAAAATCTTTTGCCATACTCCATAACGATAAAAGGATTAAAAGGCGGACATAGTGGCGACGACATAAACAAAGGTTTGGCTTGTGCAAACAAAATCTTGAACCGTATTCTATGGACAATTAACGCGAGATACAATATGCGTCTTTGCGATATTCAGGGAGGCAACCTTAGAAACGCAATCGCAAGGGAAGCAACAGCAACCTTTATGATAGATGCTGCCGATGAGCAGGCTATGTTAAAGACGGTGGAGGAGTTTTCTTCACAAGTTAAGTACGAGTTTCGTTCTACCGAGCCTGCAATGGAAGTTGTTATCGCCAAGACAGAGCGTCCTGCAACGATGATTTCAAAGGGCGATACCAACAAATTGTTCAATGTTTTGTATGCAATACCACACGGAGTTCTTGCAATGAGCCGTGAGATTGCCAATTTCGTTGAGACCAGCACCAATTTGGCTTCCGTTAAGTTGATTGGCAACGAGATACACATAGTAACATCGCAGCGTTCTTCGGTTGAGAGCGCATTGACGGCAGCCAAGACGAGAGTGGAGGCATGTATGTTAATGGCAGGTTGCAGAGTGGAGCATACGGACGGCTATCCGGGTTGGGCACCTAACACAGATAGCGAGATATTGGCTACCGTTGTTGCTTCATACGAGCGTTTGTTCGGCAAGAAACCTATCGTAAGAGCCATTCACGCAGGATTGGAGTGCGGATTGATAGGAAAGAAATACCCGAAGATGGATATGATTTCTTACGGTCCTACTTTGCGAGGCGTCCATTCTCCTGACGAACGTTTGGAGTTAAGAACGATGCAAATGTTTTGGGAACACACATTAGACATCTTGAAAAACATTCCTAAGAAATAATTTTCTTTTTTTGATTATTTTTATTTTCCAAGGTTTTATGGGAATTTTTCCATTCAAAACCTTGTTTTTTTCTTTTTAATGCCCTAATTCTTTCTTTTGCTACATTAATTTTTAATTATCTATCTCAACTTTTTCTTTCGCTACCTTGACTTTTTGTTTTCTTGTCTTAATTTTACGCTTTACGACCTTAATTTTTATTCTACCGTCTCAAACTTAAACTTTGCCGTTTGAATTTCGTATTTGTTCGTTTGAAATTTGGGAGCCATTATACGGAGATAAGAGTTCAAATCACGGAGGAAAATTTCCTCCGTATTTTGAATAACAACTTCACTGCGCAAGCCGAGAAGTTAAGGCTGTCAAACGCAAACTTCAAACGGAAAAATACGAAACTAAGACGGCAAAGAATAAACTTCAAACGGAAAAGTACTAAACTAAGACGGCAAAGAATAAATTTCAAACGGCAAAGTACGAAATTAAGTCTGCAAAGAATAAAGTTAAGTCGGCAAAAACTAAAATAAAAACTGTAAAATTTGATTTACCCTATACATATATTATATATACAAAACTTAAAGATAAAAGTTAAGGCGGGCAAGTATAAAAATAGAAGTATGAAATTTAGAATTGAGGTTGCAAAGTATGAAATGGAGTAGGAGAAATTAAAATAAAGGTCAAAAAAACAAAAGGTGGAGCAACCTTTGTTTAATCGCCCCACCCGAATAATCATTAAAAACTTAACAAATTTTCTTTATTTCTCCAATCTCTTGGCAAGTCTTTCGCGAATTGCTTTGATGAACTCTGCTGAATTTACAGCCTTTGGTGTGATGCCTTCCATTAAATTAACAAGGTCTTTGGTTACGATACCTTCGTTTAATGTGTCAAAGCATGCGCCTTCCAATTGATTTGCGTAATTTACCAACTCAGGTAAGTTGTCCATTTCGCCTCTCTTTCTGAATGCTCCGCTCCATGCAAAGATTGTAGCCATAGGGTTGGTAGATGTCTCTTCGCCTGCCAAATATTTATAGTAGTGGCGTGTAACCGTTCCGTGAGCAGCTTCGTATTCGTATTTGCCGTCAGGAGATACCAAAACGGAAGTCATCATTGCCAATGAACCGAATGCAGTCGATACCATATCGCTCATAACGTCGCCATCGTAGTTCTTGCAAGCCCAGATGTAACCGCCTTTGCTTCTGATAACACGTGCAACA
The DNA here is from genome assembly GCA_900315335.1 of uncultured Bacteroidales bacterium. Taxonomy (GTDB): domain Bacteria; phylum Bacteroidota; class Bacteroidia; order Bacteroidales; family P3; genus Scybalousia_A. Next base: position 4,117 of record OMYR01000033.1, on the reverse strand, counting down.
GCATCGTCAATCAATGTGTAGAAGTATTCAAGACCTAATTCATCGAATTTTGCTTTGTATTCTTCAAAGACTTCTGCGAATATAGCTTTGAATCTGCCGTCGTATTTCTTGGAAATGGTGTCTTTGGTTGAGAACCAAACGTCTTGTTTAACGTCTATTGCGTATTTGAAACAAGAATGAGCGAAACTTCTTATGGATTTGTCGGTGTTGTGCATTCCTTGAAGTACGCCTTCGCCATTAAATTCGTGGATAACAACTTCTTCTTTCTTACCGCTTTTGCCTTCAAAGACAAGTTTGGCAACGCCCGGCTCATCGGCACGCAATTCCACCGATTTATAAACATCACCGTAAGCATGACGAGCGATAGTTATAGGCTTCTCCCAGTTTTTAACAACAGGTTTGATTGAAGGTATGGTGATAGGAGCACGGAAAACTGTTCCGTCAAGAATAGAACGAATGGTTCCGTTAGGTGATTTCCACATCTCGTGCAATTTGTATTCGCTCATACGTTGAGTGTTAGGCGTAATGGTTGCACATTTTACGGCAACACCGTATTTCTTTGTGGCTTCTGCCGAGTCCTTTGTAACTTGGTCGTTAGTTTCATCACGATGTACCAAACCCAAGTCGTAATATTCGGATTTCAAATCAACGAAAGGAAGAATTAAATCGTCTTTAATCATTTTCCATAAAATTCGGGTCATTTCGTCGCCGTCCATCTCGACCAACGGTGTGGTCATTTTGATCTTTTCCATGTTAATCTTTAATGTTTTTTTATTTGTTATTATTTATGTATCTATTATTATTTCCGTAGTTATTGAGATTATTTATTTAACTATTGAGATTAATTTCGTAGTTATTGAGATTAATTTCGTAGTTATTGAGATTATTTTATTCTTGTGAGTTATTATTTTGCTCATCTTTTTGCTGCTGTTGTTGGATATATTCCTCCACGTGGTTGATACCTGAGAAGTCGCTCAAAAGGTTGCCGATAAAGAAAGGTTTTTTGTAGGTGTTGAGTGAATAGTCTCTGACAAAGCCGTAATAACTTGTGTCGCCCGGCTCAAAAGCGTGGGAAATCTTTCCCGAATAGCTGTCTCTGCAATCTACTTCCATAGACAAGAAGTAAATTGAGCCGTCCTTGGCTCTTATAACATCGAAATTGGTAAAGCGAATGGAGGAGTATTTCAAAATATTTTTGCGGATTTGCAAGAGTTCGTCGTCGGTGGTCTTTGAAGATATGGCTACCACAACGTAATCTTTGCTGAAATAGGCGGGAGCCCACGATTTGGGTTCTTGTGCTTTGGCAAAAAGAACCATAATGCTGAACAAGGCTATTGAAATAAACTGTTTCATTGCTACTTTTTTCTAAATTTTTGCAAAATTACGAATTTATTTTAATCTAATACCAAACATTACGCTATTTTTTTACGAACATTGAATTTACTATTTCACTCTCCAATCTAAAAAGTTACCATAAAACTTTTGCCATAACAATAAATTGATGTATCTTTGCAAACCTAAAAAAGCATCATAAAGAATAATGATTAAGCAAAGAACGATAAATAATAGTGTAAGTATAGAGGGCAGGGGATTGCATACAGGCAAGATGTCGCATGTAACCCTTTGCAGTGCACAGGCGAACGAGGGGATATACTTTATTAGAACCGATGCGGCGAATAATAGAATCAATGCGTCGGTTATTAACGTTGCTGACACGGCAAGAGGAACAACATTGAAACAAGGCGATGTTGCCATTTCCACAATAGAACATTGCATGGCAGCTTTGATGGCTAACGGCATAGACAATATAAGGATAGAGGTTGATTGTGAGGAGTTGCCCATACTTGACGGCAGTGCGAAGTACTGGGTTGAACTTATAACCAAGGCAGGCATCAAGGAATTAGACGCAGAAAAAAAGTTTTATCAAATCAAACAGCCCGTACATTACAAGTCTGAGGCTGACAATGTGGAATATTGGGCGTTGCCAAGCGATACTTTCAGCGTCAGTTCAACGATAGATTTCAATTCTATGATAGGAACTCAGTTTGCGGAGTTAAAATCTTTGGACGAGTTCAACGAAAACTTCGCCAAGTGCAGAACTTTCGTCTTTTTGAGCGAGATTATGGCTTTGGTGAAGATGAATTTAATTAAGGGCGGCGACTTAGATAACGCCATAGTCTTTGCTGACAAAGAGTTGGACGACGCAACTATCGATAATATAGCTCACTTCTTTAACAAAGACCGCAAGGAAGTGAAAGCAGAGAACGGAGTTTTGAACACCATTCAGTTACAATACCACAACGAACCGGCAAGACATAAACTCTTGGACTTTGTCGGTGATATTGCACTCGCAACTCCGAACATCAAAGGGCACTTTATCATCGTTAGGCCCGGACATAAGAACAATACCGAATTTGCTAAAATAATAAAAACAGAGATGGAAACAAACAATTCTATACCGGTTTATGATCCGAACAAGGAGCCGGTGTTCGATATTATGGAGATAAGAAAACGTTTACCGCACCGTTTTCCAATGTTGTTAATAGATAAGGTAATCGAAGTGGGAGAGGACTACATCGTCGGACTGAAAAACGTTACCGGCAATGAGGACTTTTTCAACGGACATTTCCCGGAAGAACCCGTTATGCCTGGCGTTTTGGTCGTTGAGGCTTTGGGGCAGACAGGCGGAATGTTGGTTTTGAAAGACGCTAAGCCCGGTGAGAAATACAACACTTACTTTATGAAGTTTGAAGAAGTTAAGTTTAGAAACAAAGTAGTTCCGGGCGATACTCTTCTTTTGAAGTTACAACAAATTGGTCCTATCCGTCGCGGCATTATTCAGATGAAAGGCACGGCATACGTGGGCAACAAAGTCTGCGTTGAGGCAACAATGATGGCAATGGTAACCAAAGCATAACGACAACTTATGAACACATTATATTATCTACATCCGGATGCCAAGATAGGCAACAATGTAACCATAGAACCCTTTGCTGTTATTCACCAAGACGTTGTTATCGGCGATGATTGTTATATCGGCAGCGGAGCAGTCATCTTTCCGGGAGCAAGAATAGGAAAAAACTGTCGAATATTCCCCGGAGCGAGCATTGCCGCCATACCGCAGGATTTGAAATTCGACAACGAATACACCACCGTCGAGATTGGCGATAACAACACCATACGTGAATTCGTTACAATCAACAGAGGCACGGCTGCAAGGGGAACGACAAGCATCAAGGACAACAACTTGATAATGGCGTACTCACATATCGCACACGATTGCTGTATAGGAAGCAACTGCGTCTTGGCAAACAACACCACCCTTGCCGGACATATCGAAGTTGAAGATTATGTTTTGACAGGCGGAATGAGTGCAATACATCAGTTTGTACATATCGGACAGCATTCTATTCTAATGGGAGGTTCGTTGATTGACAAAGATGTGCCGCCATACGTCAAAGTAGGCAAATTTCCTGCATCTTATTGTGGAATCAACTCTGTCGGATTGCACCGCAGGGGATTTACGCAAGAGGATATTAATGAAATCCAAGACATTTATCGCACGGTTTTCCAAAAAGGCTTGACATATTCGCGTGCTTTGGAGGAGATAAAGGCGAGAAAACAGAACAAATACACCAATATCATCGCAACATTCATTGAAAGAGCCGACCGTGGTTTAATCAAGGGCTTCAATTAATGTTTTGTTGTGTGATATAATAGGCGAGAGGCGGGAACATCAAACTTTGCGTTCTTAAAGATAACGCATATAATCGCCAAATTGTCCCTGTATATTATAATGTATGATAAGCAGCGAGTGAGCAAACGAAAGTTTGCTCACTGTTTTTCTACCTCTTAACTGACTGTTTGCCTCGATAATCAAAGAAAAGTCCGTTGTCTTCTTTTGTACGTCCGTTGTTGTATTTTATATGTTTTTTGTTGTTTTTTATACGTGTTTCAAATTCAGATTAATCTTGCGGAAAGAGGCGGTTTCGAGTTGCGTGTCTGCTTCAACGCTTTGACGGAAGTCTATCGACTTGTTGGTTCGCGTTGATGTTTGGGTGCCTAAGAATACTACAAAGCAGGAGCGGGAATTGTTGGATAAACTCGACACTTTTGA
>OMYR01000031.1 GCA_900315335.1 uncultured Bacteroidales bacterium | reverse complement strand
TAGGGATCAACGATATTTTGAACTAAGACTGTATGCACTGCATGACTGCTGTATCACTCGAAATGTCGGATGAACCAAAAAAATACTCATTTTCGGGTATTGTGGAGCAATTTGTATGATTGTAATTTTGCAAACCGAAATTAAAATATAGAATAATATGAAAAACACAAAGGAAACTAAAAACTATTGGATAAAATCAATTGTTGCGTTTTTGTTAGTATTGTTTTTAATGCCTCTTGGACATGCTCTTATGATTATTATGGAACATCTGACAGGAGGACACTTATATACTTTGGCTTTTATTATGGGTGCTGTCGGACTTGCACTTGTTATTTTTGGAGTATTTGCAAAAGGAGATACCAAACAAACTTTGGCGGGATTGTTCGGCGGATTGTTTATTTGGACAGGTTGGATTGAGTTTGGATTGCATTACTATGCAAGGCGTTTCAATACTATGGCTATGACGGCAAATGGCAGTATAATTCCCATTGAACAAGCGGAGCAATTGGCTCACAATGCCAAACAAATAGGAGAGGCGTTCGTTTTTTCCAAACCTGAATATGTTATGATGCCTGCAACATTTGGTTTTTGGATATTGTTTATGCTTATTTATATATTTTCAGTAAAAAGCGGGTGTGATTTTCTTATGTGGTGCCAAAGAGTATTGTTTGGCAAAAGAAAAGATGTGATTGTTCTTAAACCAATGACGCATCATACTTCTATTGTAACTTGTATGGAACTTAATGTTATGATGTGGAGTTGTTATCTGCTTTTGATGTTTTGTTATGACCCCAATTTTGTGGGCGATAGAAATCCTATAATATTTTTTATAGCCATAGTATGTTTGGTTGGGTCTGTGTTTATTTTCAGAAAACAGCTGAAAATATCTTCATGGGGTTACAATATACGTATGGCAATAGCAACTGTTATAGTACTTTGGACAGGTGTGGAAGTATTTATAAGAAGAGGTTTGGTTAAAGAAATATGGATAGAACCAATGGCTCATAAGACCGAGATGTGGAGCATTTTGATAAGCTTTATAATCGTTGCAGCAATCATTATAATCAATGGAATAGTGTTAAAAAAGAAAAGAACAAAAATATAGAAGAATGTAAAACGTTTATATAACGTCAAAATAAATATTGTTTTTGAAATAATAAGAATAAAGAAGATTGAATTGTTAATTTAGAAAGAAAATTTGTTGTCAGAAGATGAAAGTAGCAAGGCTGTATATTATAATGTTTGTAATGATAAATTTGTTTTCTATTGTGTCGCAAGCACAAAATATGGACACAATAACGATAGAGGAAATAAAAATATGCGAGCCGATTTCTATAAAAACAGACAATAAACAGACTTCGCAAGTCAGTTCATACAATCAAAAGTTTTTGAATAATAGAAATGTAAAAGATTTCAAAGATTTCTCCTCCGCAACTCCCACGCTTTTCATTCCGGATTATGGGTCAAAAGTTACAAGTAGTATATATCTAAGAGGTTTAGGGTCGAGAATAGATAATTCTTCTGTTGGTTTGTGCTTGGACGGTGTGATGCTATTGAACAAAAATGCTTTTGATTTTTCTTATTTTGATTTTGCAAGGGTGGATATATTCAAAGGGGCTCAAAGTCTTATGTTCGGTATGAATACAATGGCAGGCGTGATTGCATTGAATACACTTTCTCCGATGAATTATCAAGGTTTCAAAGGCTCTTTGGGTTATGCAAACGCCAATACATTTAATATTTCGGCAGCATATTACGACAAAATCAAAAAACATTCGGCTTATATGGTCGGAGCGGATTATACTTCTACGGACGGATATTTTGAAAACAAATATAATAATTCCAAAGTGGATTGGGCGAAGAGTTTGAATATGCGATTTATTTGGGAATATAGCAAAGATAATGTTCAAGCCAAAAATTCCACTTATGTTTCGTATATTCATCAAGGTGGCTACCCTTATGCGTTGTTTGATACTTTGAATGGCACAACACAGGAGGTTAATTATAATGATTTCTCCGGTTATGACAGATTGTTTTTAATGAACAACACTTCTTACAACTATCATAATGATGTGTATTCGTTTCAATCACTGACTTCGTTTCAATTTAATTTTGATAAACTTCAATTGGATAATGATTTCACGGCATTGGATTACTTCAATATGACGCAGAAACAACATGATTATGCCGTTTCGCAAGAGATAATTTTTAAGGATAATAACAAAAGCGATAAATGGAATTGGATTGTCGGAGCGTTTGCATTTTATAAATATTTGGATATGGACGCCCCTGTGAAATTCAAAAAAGACGGTATAGATAGTCTTATTTTGGCTAATGCAAACAATGGTATTCATTCCGCAGGATTTAATTCTGATATAGAGTTTAAGGAAAAAGAAATGACGGTTGAAAGCAATTTCAAATACCCAAGACTTGGCGGTGCTGCGTATGCTCAAATAGACTACCAATTGAAACGATTTAATTTTGCATTTGGGGTCAGAGTAGATTGTGAGAATGTCGGTTTAGATTATTTATCACAAGCCAAAATAAATTATCGTTGGGTACCTTACATAGCTGATTGGAAAGAAATATTGACTAAGTTCGAGGGAAAGAGCAATAAAACATACCTACAAGTTCTTCCTAAATTCGCTATCAATTATTTATTGAAAAAAGGTAACGTATATGCCAGCATAAGCAAAGGGTATATGACCGGTGGATACAATACGGCTATGTTTGCCGACATTATTCGTAACCAAATGATGCAAGACTTGATTGCCGATATGAATATTAAACCAAAGCCCGGCTCGGCAATGGAAGATATTTACGCAATGTACGATAAAGACGAAATCATAAACTACAAACCTCAGTATATATGGAATTACGAAATAGGAGGTAATGTGGCATTGTTAAATAATAAATTGTCGTTATCTGCAAGTCTGTTCTATATAGATGTATCAAATCAGCAGATAACCATATTTCTAAACCCTCAGACAACAGGTAGAATGATGACCAACGCTGCACAAAGCCGCTCTTTTGGTGGAGAGATTTCTTTAACGGCATATATCAAAGATTTTACTTTTGTTGCAAATTATGGCTACACAAATGCTAAATTCATAAAATATTATGACGGCAAAGCCGACTATAAAGATAAATATTTGACATATTACCCTTTGAACACGCTTTGTGTTATGATGGATTATCTTTTAAGAGTTGATAAAAAATATTTGGATAATGTTAATTTTGCGGTAACATATTCCGGTATCGGAGATATTTATTATAATAGCACCAATACCATAAAACAAAGTTTTTACAACTTGTTATCGTGCGATATAACCCTAAGACGAAATCATTATTCCGTTAGTTTTTGGGCAAGAAATATACTAAACACTAAGTACAATACGTTTTATTTCCTGTCAAGCGGACACAATTTTGTGCAAATGGCAAAACCATTTACATTTGGGGTAACAATGAAAATTAGTTTGTAACATTTAATAACCAAAAACAAAAGAAAAAATGAAGAATGCTAAAAAAATTCTTGCAATTATGGTTGTTGCTTCAACCATGTGTTTTGCCGCTTGCGATAATGATGATAGCGAAAACACAGAGCCTAAAAAACCGATAGAGACTGAGAAAACCTATGATTTCATAGGAACATTGGAAGTCGCGAATGGTTATAAACAGGAAAATGTTGAACTTCGTATTAGTTACTCTGATAGTTTGAAACTATACGTCTTTGACATAAAAGAAGTGTCGTTTTCACAGGCGATGCCGTTGATAAAAGATGTTCAATTGGCGATACAAAATCGTTCGGTGGATAATGGTGATACATTGTATTTTTCCGAAAAGATAGTGCCTTGTTGGAATAATGCGCCGATAGATTTTATGACCTTATATGATTTTAAGGCAAAAGTAAATAAAGATTCATTGACATTTACCTCCAATGGAGGAAAGGATTCACAAGACGGATTAAACGCTGTGAATTATTATGGTAAAAGGAAGTAAAAAAATATTAACGATATGAAAAAAACTTTGTTTTTAGTCTTGGTCTGTTTGTTTGGAAATTTTGTGGGTTTTGCACAGACAACGAGGTATAAAGGTACGTTGGTAACTGAAAGTTACACCCAAAAAGATGTTGTTGTTCAAGTTGTGGAGAATAACAACAAAGCCAACGGGACTATTTACAAAGCGAAAGTTTCAAGAGCCATACCAATGAAATTTGATTTGGATATAAAAGGTTTAAGTCGCCTTGTTCAAGATGATAAAGTTTATATTTCGGGTAATAATCTTACTCCGTATCTTGAAAACAAGGCTATGGACAAATATAAACTTATGCATTTTAATGCAGTAAAGAGCGGTGATACTTTTCAATTCAAAACATTTCTTGGAAAGAAAAAAATATCTTACGAAGGAAAGAAAATTTAGTTGAAATCAAATACACTTATTTATAAACCATAAAAACAATTGAATAATATGAAAAATTGGAAAAAAATCTTAATTATGGCCGCAGTGCCTTTGATGTTTTTGTCTTGTGATGAGGATGACAAACACGACGATAGAAACGAATCCGACTTTAAGGGAACGGTTACCGTAAATAACGGTGCTTTTACTATGAACAATATTAAAGTGGAAACAGAATACACAGATGCAACATCGGGTTGTACGATAGAGATAGACGATGTTAGTTTTTCTGACAAAATGCCTGTAACAATGGATATGACTATTAAAGGCGTGAAATTCTCAGTTGAAAACGGCGACACTATTCTTACAGGGGCAAATCTTAATCCTGAGATAGAGATTGGGGATAGAGATATGTTCAATCTATTTCCGATAGAGACCTTGACGGGAAGAGCAACAAAATCAGGTTTGGTTTTGGATATAAATGGTAAATATCAAGATACTATGAGTATCAGTATTCATTATGACGGAATAAGATTTAAGTATTAACAAGTATTAGAATGTATTTGATTGGTTGCACGTGCGGTTATTCGTAGGTGCAACTTTTTTTATAGTAATATATTTGAGAAAAAAGAGGTATTTAATACCGTTCAATTGGTGTTTAACACTATTTTATTGGTGTTAAATATTATTTTATTAGTGTTAAACATTATTTTTCTGATTACACATAACAAAAGAATAAATGCTGTGAAAAGAAAAATAACAAAACATAGAAAAACATAAACTTGTTGTTGTAGAAAAAAGATTTTGCAGTTAGAGAAATTTTTTGTAATTTTGCAAAGATTTTTAAGATAAAAACTAATGGAAAATACTAATCAAAGCAATTATACAGCTGCCAATATCAATGTGTTGGAAGGTTTGGAAGCGGTAAGGAAGCGTCCTGCAATGTATATAGGTGATGTTAATACCAATGGATTGCATCATTTGGTTTATGAGGTGGTAGATAACTCTATTGATGAGGCTTTGGCAGGTTATTGCACAGATATAAACGTTACTATTCTTGAAGACAACTCCATTCGTGTGGAAGATAACGGTAGAGGAATCCCTGTGGATATGCACGAAAAGGAACATCGCAGTGCGTTAGAAGTTGTTATGACGGTTTTGCACGCAGGTGGTAAATTCGATAAGGGTTCTTATAAAGTTTCAGGAGGTTTGCACGGTGTGGGAGTGTCTTGTGTCAATGCTCTTAGCAAGCATACTCGCGTAACGGTATATAGAGACGGACATATTTACGAGCAAGAATATCATCAAGGACATCCTTTGTATGCTGTAAGGCAGATAGGAGAAACCGACAAGCGTGGTACGACGGTGGAATTTACTCCTGACGACGAGATATTCACTACAACAGTTTATAGTTACGATACTTTGAGTGCGAGACTTCGGGAATTGGCTTTTTTGAACAAAGGTCTTAATTTGTGTATTAAGGATTTGCGAGAGAAAGACGAGGAAGGCAATTATAGGGAGGATAAATTTTATTCTGCCAACGGCTTAAAAGATTTTTTGGAGTATTTGGACGCTTCTCGGGAAAAGATAACGCCTGAGCCTATATGTATAGAGGGCGAGAAAAATGGTATTCCGGTTGAGATTGCGATGCAATACAACACCACATTCACGGAAAATTTGCATTCCTACGTAAATAATATCAATACTCACGAAGGTGGTACTCATTTGCAGGGTTTCCGTCAAGGTATGACGCGTACTTTGAAAGCGTATGCCGAGAAAGAAAAAATGCTTGAAAAACTTAAATTTGATATTTCGGGCGATGACTTTCGTGAGGGTCTGACGGCAGTAATCTCTGTAAAGGTTGCAGAACCTCAGTTTGAGGGTCAGACAAAAACGAAACTTGGTAACAGCGAAGTGGTGTCGGCAGTCAGTCAGATGATTTCAGATAAACTTAACGATTATTTGGAAGAACATCCGAAGGAAGCCAAAGCCATTGTCGATAAAGTTATATTGGCCGCAACGGCAAGACACGCTGCAAGAAAGGCAAGAGATTTGGTTCAAAGACAGACTATTCTTGGCGTTGCTGGACTACCTGGAAAATTGGCGGATTGTTCGAGCAACGACCCAACAGAATGTGAATTGTTCATAGTTGAGGGAGATAGTGCAGGCGGTACTGCAAAGCAAGGTAGAGATAGAGAACACCAAGCTATTTTACCATTGAGAGGAAAAATTCTTAATGTTGAAAAAGCAATGCAGCATAGAGTTTTGGACGCAGAATCTATCAAAAATATTTACACTGCATTAGGCGTCTCAATAGGAACTCCGGACGATACAAAGGCATTAAATATGGATAAATTGCGTTATCACAAGGTTATCATTATGACCGATGCCGATGTTGATGGTGCTCATATTGCTACATTGATTCTTACATTCTTCTTCCGTTATATGCGAGAACTTATTGACGCAGGTCATGTGTATATAGCAACGCCGCCGTTGTATTTGATAAAGAAAGGAAAGACTTTCCAAAAATATTGTTGGACTGACGAGGAGCGTATGGCTATCATATCAGAGTTAGGTGGTAGCGATGGAGTAGAGGTTCAGCGTTATAAAGGTTTGGGAGAGATGAGTGAGGATCAACTTTGGACAACGACAATGGACCCTTCAAAGAGATTGTTAAGACATGTCGCTATCAACGATGCAGCAGAAGCCGACAGAATTTTCTCAATGCTTATGGGCGATGATGTTGCTCCAAGAAGAGATTTTATTGAAACCAACGCCAAATATGCAAATATTGACGCATAATCACTTTTCGCGATATTAGTATTAAACACTGCTGTTTTAGTGTTAATAACTAATTGCGTAATATTAAACACGGTTGAAACTTAATTAAATGTTTCAACCGTGTTTTCGTTTATTAAGGAAATTTTTTCGGTAATTTTAAGTATCAGACGCTATATTTATAATTTTAGATGTTACATATATAGTTGTTGATATTATATGTACAATATTGAACGCTGTATGTAAAAATGTTTATTTAATGATTTCCAATAATTCATTAACTTTCGGCGAAAGGATTATCTCACTACGACGATTTTTTGCACGATTTTCGGCAGTTTTGTTATTAGTCTGTGGAGCATATTCACCTCTTCCGCAAGGGATAACACGACTTGGATTAACCTTTTTATTCTCCAAAAGGATTTTTGTTATAGATGTTGCACGCATAACCGATAAATCCCAATTGTCTTTTATCTGATTTTTGCCCACAAGTGGAACATTGTCCGTGTGTCCTTCAACCATAACATCTATATCGGTATTTTTTTCCAAAACACTTGCAATCTCTTTCAAGGCTTTCTTACCCTCGCTACTTACGTCCCACTTGCCACTTTCAAACAATAGTTTCTCTTCCATAAGGACATAAACTTTTCCGTTTTTTGTCTCTATCGTAAGACCTTTGTCTGTAAAGCCTAAAAGAGCATCTTTTAATGTGTTTTGGATTTTCTTCAACTGAGCATCTTTACTTGCCAATTGGGCTTTCATTTCTTTCATCTGCCTTTGGTTTTCTTCAAACTCATTTTGCAGACTATCCAAGGTATGCTCCTTTGCATTAAGTTCCAATTCCCTTTTATACAAAGCATCACTCAATTCAGTCAAATGTTCGCTCTTATCATTATATATTTCGCTGACTTTTTTATTTGCTTCATTTAATTGAGTTTTCAAATCAGTGTTTTCTTTTTCCAAAGTCTCGATTTTGGCTTTGTTGGTTTTGTCGTCTTGTTTGCTTTCGTGTTTTAATGAGGAGTTTTCTTGGAGTAATTGCTCTAATTTTTCGGTATTGGCAGCATTTTCTTTCATACAATCGGAAAGTTTTTTGCTGTTGCGTTGATTTTCCTGCGATAAAGCATCATATTTTTTTTGTGTTACACAAGAAGTCAATAATATTATGGATGATATTAATAATACACTTTTTTTCATCGTTGTTTTGGGTATTTATCTTTTTTGTTAAACAATATATTTATATGAATGTGGTATTGAAGTAAATGTTTTCGCTAATCCTCTATTTCAACAGACACAGGGCAATGGTCGGATTGCATTGCTTCGGGGTGAATGGAGGCTTGCTTTATACGGTTTTTAATCATATCGCTCACCATACAATAATCTATTCTCCAACCTTTGTTTTTGCTTCGCGATTGTGCGAAATAACTCCACCAAGAATAAGCATCTTTTTGGTCTGGGTGCAGAAAACGAAAAGAATCCGTAAAACCGCTTTTTATAAAATTATCAAACCAAAGTCGTTCTTCGGGCAAAAAACCGCTGTGGTTTTTATTGCCTTTCGGGTCGTGTATATCTATTTCGGTATGACAGATATTGTAATCGCCACAAAGCACTATGGCAGGTATTTCTCTTTGTAACTCCAACGCATATTGGTTGAAAAATTCAAGCCATTGCATCTTAAAATCTTGACGTTCGTCGCCCGAAGTTCCCGACGGGTGATAAATACTTGCAACGCTCAAATTCTCAAAATCCGCGCGTATCATTCTGCCTTCATTGTCGTAAATATCTTTTCCGCAGCCATAAACGATGTTTTTAGGTGCTTTTCTTGTCAAAATGGCAACGCCCGAATAACCTTTTTTCTTTGCACTCAAACAGTAGCAATCATATCCCAAAGTCTTAAATTCAAGTTTCGGTATTTGGTCTTCTTGTGCTTTTGTTTCCTGAATGCAAACCACATCGGCATCGCTTTGTTCCAACCAATTCATAAACCCTTTTGTCATTGCGGCACGTATGCCATTGACGTTATAGGAATATATTTTCATATCGTTTTTAATCAAACTTTTTTTGTTAATATTTACCAATCCAAGCGCAAAGGTATAAAATTTTTTATTCTTAATTACCTTTTATTGAGAAAATATATCTAATTTTGCACTCCTATTTCAAAAATTGTTTTTTTGTATAAACTAAAATTTAATTAGACTGAAAAATAAATTAGTTTTACTGATTAATTTTCTAATTATTAAAGATAAAAAATTATTATTAAACACCAATGATTACGTGGAGGCGATATTATAGAAATCTTCTGTTGTGGAAGTTAAAGCATCTGAAAAAAACACAGGTGTTGGTGGTTGCTTCCTTGTTTATAGGGTTGTTTTGCGGTTTTGCAGCCGTATTGTTGAAAAATCTTGTAACATACACATACGAACTTATAACATCGTGGTCTTTTGGGCAGCCGGACAGAGGAAATTTATTGTTTTTGATGTACCCGATGATAGGTATATCAATTACGGTACTGTTGGTAAAATATTTTATTAAGGACGATTTGTCGCACGGTGTGTCAAAGGTTATGTATTCCTTATCAAGGAACAATGGAAAGATAAAACTCCATAATTGCTATTCATCATTGATAACATCGTCCATTACTGTCGGCTTTGGCGGTAGTGTCGGATTGGAAGCCCCGATTGTATATACCGGCAGTGCAATAGGTTCCAATATATCAAGGTTCTTGCATTTGGATTCACATCTAACAAAAATTCTTGTGGCTTGTGGTGCGGCAGGAGCGGTGGCTGGTGTGTTTAAAGCACCTATTGCAGGTATTTTGTTCGCTTTTGAAGTCCTTATGTTGGATATGAGTTTGTTTTCAATGTTGCCTATGCTTATTTCAGCAATAACAGCATCGTTGGTATCGTATTATTATCTTGGTCAAGACGCAACATTTGCTTTTGCAACAACATCTTGTTTCACTTTTGCAAAAATACCTGCCTTTATTTTCTTGGGACTAATATCTGCCATAGTCTGCCTTTACTTTTTTAGGATAGACCAATTCGTGAAAAAAGTTTTCGCTCATTTTAATACTTTTTGGAAGATAATCATAGGAGGATTGCTACTTGGCGGCTTGGTTTATGTTTTTCCTCCGTTGTTTGGTGAAGGTTATCCGGCATTGACAAAGATGCTTGCAGGCGATATGCACTCTGTTTTTGAAAATTCATTTTTCTACAATAGTTCCAATACTCAATATGTTTTGCTGTTAGTGCTTTTGGCAATCATTCTACTAAAATCCTTTGCGACCAATATCACTTGTGCTTCGGGTGGTGTTGGCGGTGTGTTCGCACCTTCATTGTTCATCGGGGGATTTGTCGGCTTTTTTGTGGCAAGACTTATTAATTTGACGGGTTTGGTATCTGTTGCAGAATCCAATTTCGTGCTTGTGGGAATGTCGTCAGTTATGGCAGGCATAATGTTTGCCCCATTGACTTCTATATTCTTGATTGCCGAGATTACGGGAGGTTATGACCTTATGGCACCATTGCTTATAAGCACGACAATAAGTTACCTTACCGTTAAAAGTCTTAGAAACTATTCTATATATGCTACACCATTGGCAAAGAAAGGCGATTTGATGACGCATAACAAGAATTATTCGGCGTTACATTTTATGGATAAGAAGAAGCTGTTGGAGACAAATTTTTATAAACTTTCGATTGATTCTACTTTAAGAGATGTTGTCAAGGGTGTTGAAAATTCTTCTCGTAACTTTTTCCCTGTCTTGGATAGCGATAATAATTTCAAGGGTGTGTTGGTCTTGGACGATGTGAGGAATATTCTTTTTCATTCTGAGTTGTATGACAAAGTTTATGTCAGGGATTATATGCGTTATTCCGATTATTTTATTGCCGATATAAATACTCCAATGGAAAAACTTGTGGACAAGTTTCGTGGGACTGACCGCTATTCTGTTATTTTGACCGATAACGGTAAGTTTGTCGGCTGCCTTTCTCGTGCCAACGTATTTAAGGCTTATCAACAATATATACGCGAGTATTCTTCCGATGACTAATAAAATCAATCCATTTGTATTTTCCTCAAAATAGTAAGAGTGAAAAAATGGTATGTATTTTCAGTAAATTAATGTCTCACGCTATTTCACTAATGTTTAACACTAATTTATTGATGTTTAATACTAATTTTTTCTTTTCTCAGCCTTTGATATTCAATAGGTTACAAAGGTAGTTTTTTAGTCATTTTTATTGATTTTTTTAGTCTGATTGAAAATTATTTTTCAAAAATTATATAAAAAATTTGGTTATGTCAAAATAATATTTATACCTTTGCAAAAATTATTGTAAATAATTAAAAGTAATATAAATATGAGAAAAATTACATTTTTAATATTACTGATAAGTTCGGTAATATTATGCCCGACAAAGAGTCAAGCACAGATGCAATCGTTAATGACAACAAGTACTAATGCCAATTATTTTACAAGCCTTGTTCCATATATAGGTTCTGCTTCTTATATGGTCTTAGGTAAAAACAATGGTGTAACCCTTTTTGACAAAATATCGTCTTCCTATTCAAATTTAAATTGTGCCGGTAATACTTCGTTTAGGGTAGATACAATAGAGAAAATACAAAGAGTTCGACAAATTGAGTATGATGATATACATTCTTTACCAATAAATCATGATACCGTTAATTCCGCTTTTGCGGTTGCAACTTATTCAATAATATGTCAATAAAATTAAGGAGGATATAAAAATGAAAAAAGTATTTTTATTTATAGTATTAAGCGTTTTT
>OMYR01000029.1 GCA_900315335.1 uncultured Bacteroidales bacterium | reverse complement strand
TTTTTTTTACACTATAAAATTACAACAATTTTCGCTAATCACCAATTTTTTAGACGATTATATTTCGTCGAACTCACGTTAAATTAGAGAGGTTTTTGTCTAAATCAGTGAAGTTTGCGTCTAAATCAAAGGAAAACGTGATTGAAGTTATCGCAAAGTTGAGGTTAAGGTTATCGCAAACCTGTACCGCAGGTTTGCGATAACCTTAACCTCGTTTCTGTGTTATTTAGACGCAAACTTCCCTGATTTAGACGAAAGTCTCCCTGATTTAGACACAAACTTCAATCCATTAAATTGAAACTTCCGTCGCTTTTATATGTTTTTGAGGATATTGAGAAAAATATTGAGGTTTTTATATAGAAACGAAAAAGTCCGTTACGGGTGTAACGGACTTCAAATAAAATCAATGAAAAATAAATTACATTTTACCAATTCATCTCTGCCATACGCTTGTAGGAGTTGTATCTCCATTTTGCATTGGTCTCGGCAGCAGCAAACAACTCGGCAGCCTGTTCAGGAAAGGCTTTTTTCAAAGAGTTGTAACGAACCTCGCCATCGATAAATGCTTGGAATTTACTCCAATCAGGCTCGGCAGAATCCAATGTAAATGGATTTTCGCCCTTGTCAGCCAATTCAGGATTGTATCTCCATAGGTGCCAGTATCCACACTCAACGGCTTTCTTTTGTTCAGCCTGCGTCTTGCCCATACCTGCCTTGATACCGTGGTTGATACAAGGTGCGTATGCGATTATCAAGGATGGACCGTTGTATGCTTCGGCCTCTTTCAACGCTTTGATGTATTGAGCAGGATTTGCTCCTATCGATACTTGTGCAACATAAACATAACCGTATGTAGTTGCAATCATACCTAAGTCTTTCTTCTTGATTTTCTTACCGGATGCGGCAAATTTGGCAATAGCTCCAAGTGGAGTGGCTTTTGATGCCTGTCCGCCGGTGTTGGAATAAACCTCAGTATCCACAACCAAGATATTTACGTTCTCACCCGATGCAATAACGTGATCCAATCCGCCGTAACCGATGTCGTATCCCCAACCGTCGCCACCGATAATCCATTGAGACTTCTTAACAAAGAATTGTTTCAAATCATACAACTCTCTGCAAGTCGTGCATGCAGGACATTGGCAGAACTTAACGCCATTGGCTTTATCTTGTTTGACTTGTTCAAGTTTCTGTGCGTAGGTAACGCCTTGGTCTCCGAATATCTCGTTGGCGTGGTCTTTCTGCATAGATTCCAACCAAGTGATTAATTCGTCTATTGTCATAACACTCCAAGCCAAAGCCTCTTCATATTCTTTTGCTATCTTAAATGCTTCGGCAGTTGTGTCGTCTTTGTGGTCTAACCAGTTTTGAGCAGCCTTTTTAACTCTGTCGTTAGCCCATGGGAATGAAAGAAGTTTTTCGGTTTTTGCGACAACTCTTTCTCTCATTTTTCTTGTAGCCGTAGCCATACCAAGACCAAATTCGGCATTGTCTTCAAACAATGAGTTAGCCCAAGCAGGACCTCTGCCGTTTGCGTCTTTTGTGTAAGGCATAGATGGGCAGGATGCAGAGTAAATTGAAGAACATCCAGTTGCATTGGCAACCATCATTCTTGGTCCGAACAATTGGGAAATCAATTTGATGTAAGGAGTTTCGCCGCAGCCCGCACAAGCACCCGAAAATTCAAACAAAGGTTGTGAGAACTGAGAGTTTTTGATATTCTTTGCAATATCGACCAATTCGGCTTTGTTACTGATTTGTTCAATCATAATATCCCAACGTTTGGTATCTTCGCTGTCTTCCTTGAAAGGAACCATCTCCAAAGCCTTGGTTTTAGCAGGACAAACGTCGGCACAATTGCCGCAGCCCGTACAGTCAAACGGTGATACCTGCATACGGAATTTCAAACCGGCAAGTTCTTTTCCGTTGGCATTGATTGTCTGTGTTCCATTTGGAAGAAGTTTCTCTTCGTCGGCATTGATTAAGAACGGACGTATTGCAGCGTGAGGACAAACCAAAGCACATTGATTACATTGAATACAATTGTCGGAAATCCATTGAGGAACATGAGAAGCGATACCTCGTTTTTCATATTTTGCAGTACCTGCTGGGAATGTTCCGTCTTCCATACCTTTGAAAGCGGATACAGGAAGAGAATCTCCCTCTTGTGCATTGATAACATCGACAACGTTTTTGATAAATTCAGGATGGTTGTTAGTAACGACGTCTTTGCTTTCGTCTTCGTTAAGCCATTCTTTCTTAACTTCAACTTTGACTACATCACCTCCGCGATCAACTGCCGCATAGTTCATATTGACAATGTTCTCACCTTTCTTGCCGTAGGATTTAACGATGGCTTCTTTCATCTTCTCAACAGCCAATTCGTAAGGTATAACGTTGGCAATCTTGAAGAATGCACTCTGCAAAATGGTGTTGGTTCTATTACCTAAGCCGATTTCCTCAGCAATCTTGGTTGCGTTGATGATGTAGAAGTTAATATCTTTTTGTGCAAGTATCTTTTTGATTTTTGCAGGCAAATGGTTTATCGTTTCATTGACGTCATACATTGAGTTCAAAAGGAATGTACCGCCTTGCTTTATTCCTTTCAATACTTCGTACTGACGCAAATAAGAGAATACATGGCAAGCAACGAAATCAGGAGTGGTTACCAAGTAAGGAGATTGGATAGGGTTGTCTCCGAAACGAAGGTGTGAGCAAGTGAAACCGCCTGATTTCTTACTGTCGTAAGCAAAGTAAGCCTGACAATATTTGTTTGTGTTGTTTCCGATGATTTTGATGGAGTTTTTGTTTGCTCCTACTGTACCGTCGGCACCCAAGCCGTAGAATTTAGCCTCGAAAGTACCGGCCTTAGCCATTGAAATCTCTTCTCCGACAGGCAAAGACAAGTTAGTAACGTCATCAACGATACCTACTGTGAATTTGTTCTTAGGATTTGCACTCTTTAAGTTTTCATAAACAGCCAAAATCTGAGCAGGGGTGGTGTCTTTTGAAGACAATCCGTAACGACCGCCGATGATTAATGGTTTTTCTGTGCAAGGGCATTGGTTTTTGATAACTTCCGTTACGTCCAAATACAAAGGTTCTCCGGTTGCGCCGCATTCTTTTGTACGGTCAAGAACACATATTCTTTTAACGGATTTAGGAAGTTCGCTCAAAAAGTATTTAGCAGAGAAAGGACGATACAGATGTACTGTTATAAGTCCGAGTTTCTCGCCTTTGGTTGTCAAATAGTCAATAACCTCTTTTATAGTGTCGCAAACAGAACCCATTGCAATGATTACGTTTTCCGCATCTGCTGCACCGTAATATTCAAAAGGTTTGTGTGTTCTGCCGGTTATCTGACCAACTTGCTGCATATAGTCATTAACTATATCAGGTATAGCTTCATAGAATGAATTGCAAGCCTCACGTGCTTGGAAGAATACGTCAGGGTTTTGTGCAGTTCCTCTTGTGAAAGGATGTTCAGGGTTCAAAGAATTTTCTTTATATCGTTTTATTGCCTCCCAATCAACAAGTGGCATCATATCTTCATTGGAAAGAGCCTCTATTTTCTGAATTTCGTGAGAAGTTCTGAATCCGTCAAAGAAGTGCATAAAAGGAACTCTGCCTTTTATTGCTGCCAAATGAGCGACACCTGCCAAATCCATTGCCTCTTGAACAGATGTTGAGGATAGCATTGCGAAACCTGTCTGACGGCATGCATATATATCGCTATGGTCACCGAATATACTCAACGCATGAGCGGCGATGGTTCTTGCGGTTACATGGAAAACACCCGGAAGTAATTCACCTGCTATCTTATACATATTCGGAATCATTAGCAACAAACCTTGCGAAGCGGTAAATGTCGTAGTTAAAGCACCGGCTTGCAAAGAACCATGAACAGCACCTGCTGCACCTGCTTCCGATTGCATTTCAACCAATTTAACTGTTTCGTCAAACAAATTTTTTCTTCCGTTGGCAGACCATTCATCGACGTATTCTGCCATAGGAGATGACGGAGTAATAGGATAAATAGCAGCGCACTCGCTAAACATATAAGCAACATGTGCAGCCGCTTGATTTCCGTCACAAGTTAAGAATTTCTTTTCTCTTGCCATTTTATTATAATTGTTTCTTAGAAATTATTATACATCTTAATCATAAGATTTTTCAACCTGCAAAATTAAGAAATAAATCGCTATTGAAGAAATTTTTTTGTTTAATAGTTTTGATATACTTACAATCCAACTTTTGACGTATTGTAATTATATCAAAACTAATTTAGTTTTCTAAAAAAAACAGTCCGATTTTTATCGGACTGTTTTGACTATTCTATAACCTTTTTTTACAATAAAAGTGATATATAAAAAATGCCGTAGGATAATTAATCCAAGCACTATGGATAATGTATTCAATCATATCTTTCCAAGAAAAATTTATTTCTGAGAATAAAAAAACTTCAAATACATAAACCAATAGAGGTATCATTGTTGCCCAATAAATGTAAAACAAATATTGATGCCTCATAAGATAATTGCTAAATTTTTTCATCATTTTTTATAAATTTATAATGTTTAATAATTTTAAAATAATTCGCTAATAAGGCAATCAATCATTCCCCCCCCCCTATAATTTTTTTGTATTTAGGGAGGGTGTAAACCGCCCCTAAACTTGCAATAGGGAAGTAAGTATTAATATGTATGATATTATTAAACATAACGTACTATTTTTTTGCAAATATAGTAAATTTTTTTGATTATCATTGCATTATTGTTTATTTTTTGTAAATTTTATTGAAATAGTTTTCTGAAAAATATTATCGGTAATTGGTAGATTGATGTTGGTGGTTGTTAAATTTATTAGTGATATTAATAAGATGTTTTGTCTTTATAATTTTACAATATGGGATTTAAGAGAAATTGACTGTTGTTTATATATTAAAAATATAAATCCGTTGCTTTTAATGGCAACGGATTTATGTTATTTGTTAATGGAAAATTAAAATCTTGCTTCAACTTTTTTCCAATCAACCAATTCCCAGAAAGATTCCAAGTATTTTGGTCTTGCGTTTTGTTTATCCAAATAATAGGCGTGTTCCCAAACATCGCAAACCAACAAAGGTGTAAGACCATCTGTTAAAGGTGTTCCTGCGTTTTGTTTTTGGATAATTGAGAGGTTGCCGTTGTTGTCTTTGACAAGCCAGCACCAACCGGAACCGAATAAACCTACGCTTTTCTTGGTAAATTCTTCTTTGAAAGCGACAAAAGAACCAAAAGTTTTATCAATTGCTTCTTTTAGTTTGCCTTCGGGTGTAGGTTCGTGGTTATTTGTCAAGCAATTCCAATAGAATGTGTGGTTAAACACTTGGGCTGCGTTGTTGAAGATTGCACCGTCTGATGTTTTGATGATTTCTTCCAATGATTTGTTTTCAAACGGCGTGCCTTCAATCAAAGTGTTTAACGTATTGACATAAGTTTGATGATGTTTGCCGTAATGAAATTCCAATGTTTTTTCACTGATGTGAGGTTCTAATGCGTTCATTGCAAATGGCAATGCCTCTAAACTGAATTTGTTCATAATCGTTTGTGTTTTAATTCTTATTAAATACTATTTTTCTTTTGTATTTCGGATTTTTAGTACTCCAAAATTATTCGTTTGCAAAATTAGAAATAAAAAATCTATTTTCAATAAAAATTTGAAAGTTTTTATTATATTTTTTTTAATTTTTATGAGTCATATATTGTTTTGCTGTTAAAAATGTACTTTTAGATTTGTAGTTTGGGGTAAAGATACTTGAAAATTGTAAATTAACTCTAATTTGTTTTAATTTTTATTTATTTATAAATGGTTAAAAATAAATTTTTTAATTATAAAGATTAATTAATTAACTATACTGAAAATTTAATGTAATATATATTCTGATAATATCATCTTGAATATTTCTTTTTTGGCCTTATATTTCTTTGAAAGATTTGCTTGAATTTCGGTAAATGATTTAGATGTTTGTTTATTGAATTGGCTATTTGATTAATTGTTTTCGGTAATTGTTTTACTGACGAGAGAAGATAGAAAAATAATGTTTAACACTAAAAATTTCTTGTAAATTATTATTATTTCCCTTGCTCAGATAAATATTTTTAATAGAGTGTTTAATATTCTTGTTTGCAGATATATAAAATAAAAAATTAATATAAAAAGAAAAGAGAGATTTTTTAATTAAAAATCTCTCTTAATCCTTTGCAAACAAATTGATTATTTCTTGATATTTGGTTCTTCCAATCCAAGATGTTTCTTCTTGTCTATAACTTTAAGATATATTGCAATTATAAGAGCAGCAACTCCAAAACTTGCAAATATTATCAAAGGAATAGTATAGTCGTAAGGAATAAATTCTGCTCCTGATTCTTTGGCTGCTATAACGGCAGGATTATTTGCATTTGATGATTGCAAAACGCTACCAATCAACATAGGTACGAAGCATAAACCTACGTTCTGAACCCAAAAGATTAAAGAATAAGCACTGCCTAAATATCTTGGATCCATAATCTTTGGAACGCTTGGCCATAATGCAGCAGGAACCAAAGCAAATGAAATACCTAAGACAACTATTGTGCAATAAGCCAAAACTGCACTATGTGTTGCAGGAAGTGCAAATGCAAATATCAAGTGGCAGAATATCAATAGTAAAGCACCGAAAATAAGCATTGTAGCACCTTTACCTTTTCTGTCGAGGAAATTGCCTAAGAATGGAGTAATTGCGGCAGCTCCGATAGGGAACCAACGGAATATGTTAGCAGCTTGCTGTGCAGTCATATTACCTATGTTACATTGCAACATATTAGCTCCGTATCTTTGAAATGGGAATATAGCTGAATAGTATAATACGCAAAGCAAGGCTACAACCCAAAATGTCTGAGATGAAAGGATTTTACCAACGTCGCTTATTTTGAATTCTTCTTCTTTTTCAGCTCCTTCGGCAGATGCTTTTGCACCCATTTGTTTGTCAAGTTTTTTGTCTAAGACGCAGAAAACAAGGAAGAAAATTAAACCTATAAGTAATAAAGTCGTGCAGAATGCAACCGAAGCCATTACAGTAGGTTTTCCAAATAAAGATTCTCCCAAATGTGCTGCAATCCAAGGAGAAATAGAGAATATTGCAAATACGCCAACTCTTGCGATAGCCATTTCCAATCCCATAGCAAGCGCCATTTCTTTGCCTTCAAACCATTTAGCAATTGCTCTTGATACAGTGATACCTGCCATTTCGCAACCACATCCGAATATCATAAATCCGAAAGCAGCCATTTTTGCACTGCCAGGCATTGCAACCCACCAAGAGTTTAACCATTCATTGAAGCCTGTTGTTTGGAACCAATCGCTTATACCTATGAATTTTATGCAAGCACCAACGAACATTAATGAAGCAGATAATGTACCGGTAAAACGTATTCCGCATTTATCCAATATAATACCTGCAATGATTAAGAAACCGCAAACGTTAAGGATATACTCTCCGGCAGCATAAGTACCGAATATTGTAGGAGACCATCCACGTTCTGTTTCAATCATACTTTGTAGTGGGGACATAAGATCCACAAACATGTAACCGAAGAACATCATCAGAGCGATGAGTATCAACGCTGTCCAGCGCGCCGCCGGACTGTCATTCAAAAGTTTTTCTAATTTCTCTGTCATATCTATGATTGTTTTTATTAATTTCAGATTGCAAAGATATTATTTCTTTGGCAGACAGATTAAGTTTTTGAAAAATTTTTGACTTTTTACTTGAACAAATTGTGAAAAGACTATTGGAATTTACATTCTTTTCAGAGCGTAAAATAATTGGTGAAAACAAAAAATTAGTGTGAGAGATTAAAAAAATAGTTAATGAAATTATTTTTGTAGTGTTAAACAAAAATTTGAAGTTCTTTGATTTTTTGCCAATAGTTCATTGCTTGTTTTTAATGATAAAACTTAGAAATTTGGGCTTTTCAGACTTGGAAATTAAAAACATTATTTTCAATGTTTTAGAAATCGAAAATTCATTTTTTTTATAGAAAGTCTTTCAGAAATTGCGTGGTTTGAGAATAAATCTATAACTTTGCAACTTTGAAAAACTAATGCAAAATTTTAAAATTTAATAATAATATATGAAGAACAAAGGTGCTATTAAAGTCATTGCCATATTGTTTGCATTGATTTGTGTGTATCAGTTGTCTTTCACGTATTTCACTAAAAGAGTGGAGGGTAAGGCGAGAGAGTTTGCACAAAGTCAAGTTGCACAAAATGAGGCAAGGAAAATATCAGGAGGTAACGATTTGCGTTATCAAGAGATATTTGATTCTATTTCAAATGCAAGAGAAAATGCTTATCTTGACTCTATTTCAGATCAGCCCGTGTATAATTTCTTGTTTATGCGTAAATTCACCTATAAAGAATGTAAGGCAAGAGAAATTAAATTGGGATTGGACTTGAAGGGTGGTATGAATGTTATGATGGAGGTTTCTGCCGTAGATGTTATTAAAAACTTGGCGATTAATCCGGAAGACCCGACTTTTGTATCCCTTATAAATAGAGCGACATTGATTCATAGAAATGATGGAGGTAAGTATATAGATTGTTTTGAGAAGGCTGTCAATGAAGCGAACAATAAGCAAAAAGTTGATCTTTCTTCATTTTTCAGAGTTAAGTTGCAAGACAAGGGTATTACTGCCACTTCGTCAAATTCACAAGTTATAAGTGCAATCAGAAAAGAATGTACAGATTCTTATGAAAGAACGTTTCAGGTTTTATCAAAACGTATAGACAAATTCGGAGTTGCTCAACCTACAATTCAAAAACTTGACCAGAATGAAAGAATTGCTATTGAGTTGCCTGGTATCAAAGATCCGCAGAGAGTTGCAAAACTTTTGGAAGGTAGCGCTCAGTTACAGTTTTGGTTAGTTGAAAAAGATTTGAATAAAGCCTACAAAGCTATTCAAGATGCAGATTCTTGGTTAGCATCTGTTGGCAGCAAAGCAACAGCAATTGAAGATGTGGCTTCTGAAAGTATGACAGAAACAACGACAGATTTGATTGCATCAACAGAAACACAGACTTCAAAAACTGACGATACAGTTTCTGCTGCACAGAAATCTCATCCGTTGTTATCTTTGTTCGCATCCATGGGAAATCCTCAGATTTCGTTGGCAGTTGGCGTAGCATCGTCTGCAAACAAAGATGAGATTTCAAGATTATTGAAAGATTGCAAAGTACTTCCAAAAGATATTATGTTCTTATGGAGTGCAAAACCTATTAATAAGACCAATTTGTATGAACTTTACGCTATCCATTTAGATAAGAGTCGTGCAGCGTTATTGGACGGTGATGTAATTTCAGATGCAAAAGATGATTTTGATCAACAAGGTCGTCCAGTCGTTACAATGGTTATGAAGAGCGAAGCAGCAAGCAAATGGGCAAAGATTACAGCAAATCATAAAGGTGAATGTATCGCAATAGTTTTGGACGGGGAGGTTTATTCGGCTCCAAGAGTAAATAGTGAGATTACAGGAGGACGTTCCGAAATATCCGGTCAATTCACGGTTGATGAAACAAAAGACTTGGCAAATATATTGAAGTCTGGTAAATTGACTGCTCCTGCAAAAATCGTTCAAGAGTCTATTGTAGGACCTTCACTTGGAGAAGAATCAATTAAAGCAGGTATGATGTCATTCTTATTTGCTTTCATTTTGGTTCTTATATATATGATATTCTTTTATAGCACGGCTGGTATTGCAGCATGTGTCGCCTTGATATGTAACTTATTCTTCTTATTCGGAGTCTTGGCTTCATTGGGTGCAGTATTGACTTTGCCTGGTATTGCAGGTATCGTTCTTACTATGGGTATGGCTGTTGATGCCAATGTAATTATCAACGAGCGTGTAAAAGAAGAGATTTTGAAAGGTAAAAATATCGGAACTGCAATAGCAGACGGATATAAAGTGGCTTATTCTGCAATTATAGACGGAAACGTTACTACATTATTGACAGGTATAGTTTTGGCTTACTTTGGTAGTGGTCCTGTTCAAGGTTTTGCTATTACATTATGTATAGGTATTTTGACTTCATTGTTCTGTGGTATCTTCATTTCAAGACTTGTATTTGAAGCATTGTTGAATCGCAAGGGTGAAAAGAAAATGGATATTGCGTTCTACACAAAAATAACTAAGCATTTCTTGGAAAATCCTAAAATCAATTTTGTTGGAACTCATTCAAAACAAATGATAGTTACAGCAATATTGGGTATTATTGCAATTGGTTCTTTGGCAATAAAAGGTTTGGATTATGGTGTGGATTTCGCAGGAGGTAGAACATACGTTATACGTTTTGACCAGGATGTTACACCTGAAAGTGTCAGATCCAATTTAACCAAAGAATTTGGTTCAGCACCTGAGGTTAAAACATACGGACCAAGTTATCAAGTAAAGGTAACAACCGACTACAAAGTAAAAGAAGATAGCGAGGTTGTAAAGAAAGAAATTATATCTAAGTTATATAATGGTACAAAGGATTTATTCAAAGATAAGACTATAACGGAAAAGAAATTCCAATCGACTGAAACATCCCCTTTGGGAATAATTAGTTCTGAAATCGTAGGACCTACAATGGCAGAAGATATTCAACGCTCTGCAATTATAGCGGTCATTATTTCGTTGGTATTAATCTTTATCTATATTGCAATACGTTTCAATAAGTGGCAATATGGTTTGGCAGGTTTGGCTTCTTTGTCATTTGATGCTTTGATTACAATAGGAGCTTTCTCTTTATTCAATAAGATTTTGCCATTTACTCTTGAAGTCGATCAGCAATTTGTTGCTGTGATTTTGACAGTTATCGGTTACTCAATCAACGATACAGTTATTGTATTTGACCGTGTAAGGGAAAATGTCAAATTATTCCCTAAGGAAAATTATGGCAAATTGATGAACGATGCGATGAACCAAACTTTGAGTAGAACATTCAATACATTGGGAACAACAATATTGACTTTGTTAATCATATTCATCTTCGGTGGAGAAGGTTTGAGAGGATTCTCATTCTCAATGTTGATAGGTATTGTAACAGGTTGTTTTGCTTCATTGTTTGTAGCTTGTCCAACGGCTTATTATTTGATAACTAAAAGGAATAAAACAACGACGGTTAAAGAAAAGTAAAAAATAAAGGGTTCTTGCGTTGAAAAACGTGAGAATCCTTATGTATGATATGAAAGGTTTAATTGTTTTCTTGATAATTGGATTTATTCTTTCTTTGTTTAAGAACAAGAAAGAAGTTTCTGCTGATAAAACTAAGGGTAAAGTAAATTCCTTGGGAGATTTTGCAGATTTGTTTGGTTTTCAAGAAGAACAACAAAAAGAAAATAAAGATTTTAGTTTTTCTAATCAAGAAGAGATATATAATGAAGATGTCGTTGATGATTTTCAGCAAACTGATAAGGAGATTGGTAATGTCAATGCAGGTAGTTCGATGAAAGTTAATCAAAAGCGACAAACTGCAAATGATAATGACAAGAAAAGCCAAGAGGGGTTTGATGCAAGAAAAGCTATAATTTATTCTTCTATTTTGGATAGACCTTATAAGTAAGAAAATAATAATACATTAATGAGTATGCTTAAAAGAATATTAATCACGCTGGGGCTGTTAATTGCGGCCAATTTGGTAATTGCCCAAGGTATTTTAACGGGTACAATTACTGATAGTAAAACAGGCGAGCCTTTACCATTTGTCAATGTCATAGTGGTTCAGAACGGACAGCAGATGGGTGGTACTACTACGGATATGAACGGAGAGTTCCAAATAAAGAACTTGAATCCGGGTACATACGATATGAAGGCATCCTTTGTTGGATATAAGTCTGTTTTGAAAACGGGTATTAAAGTTGCGGCGTCCGGTTTCTCTCGAGAGGGTAGTGTAAAAATGGAGCCTACTCCAGAGACGTTGGACGTTGTAGAAATTGTTGAACGTTCCGTGCCAATTATTGATATTGGTGCATCTGAAAGCGGTGCTCGTTTGACGGCAGAAGATATTGAAAACATTTCTGCTACATCTGTTGACGGTATTATCGCAACCGTTGGAGGTATAACCGATAACGGAAACGGTTCTGCGGGCAGTGCCAGAGGAGAGACCAATATGCAGAGTTATGTAAACGGAGTGAAAAAATCCGGTGCTAACTTACCTACAAAGGCTATTGGTGAAATCCAAGTTATCTTGGGTGGTACTCCTGCAAGTATTGGAGAGGCTATCGGTGGTGCAACAAGCATCACATTACGTCCTCCTCAGAACAAATTTGAAGGAGCTGTTGGTTACAGAACTACTGAACCTTTCAATACACAAGGATTTCATCGTGGCGATTTGTATTTGACAGGTCCTGTTATTGTAAAGAAAAATAAAGAAACAGGAGCAGAAAATACTATATTAGGATTTCGTTTGTCTGCCTATGGTCAGCATGTAAGCGACCCATATTTTCGTCCAAAAGATAGACGTTATTTTATGGCGTATGATGATGTTAAACAAAGAATTGAACAAGCACCTTTGAGATACGATCCTACAACACAGTCTATACAATACGAGGCTTCTTATTTGCAAGCAAAAGATTTCCATAGAGTTGGTCGTAAGTCCAATTTATGGTCGAATTTTGCATTTATAGAAGGTGGTTTGGAATTTAGACCGAATAAAACTTCTATATTGAAAGTTAGTGGAGAGTTTTCTTATAGTTTAGGTAAAAGTGGTAGTGTTTCATCGATGTTGTTAAATAATGATAACAATGGCGAAACTGAACAGTACGAATATCAAGTTCAAGCTGACTTTACTCAGAAATTATCTTCTGACAAGGGAAGTTCTAAGATTAAAGATGTTATGTTGCAGTTAGTCGGATCTTATCAGAAGTCTTATGGGGAGAGTTACAATAAAGATTTTAAGGACGATTATTTCAGATATGGTCATATTGGTACATTTAATACATACAAAAGACCGACTTACGCTTTAACTAAAATGGATATTGATGGAGATGGTTACGAGGAATATGTTTATCAACAAAATGGTTGGTTAGATTATAGAGTTGATTTCACTCCTTCTGACGACAACCCTGGACTTGCAGCTTATACTTCTCAATTATATAATGATGAAATGTTTGCCGATTATCGTTCAAGTTTGATTAATTACACAAATATCAGATCAATGTATGGTTTGGTTAATGGAGATACTCCTGGTTCGATATATGGTTTATATTCCAATGTTGGTGTTCCTGTAACAGGATATTCTAAAAGCGAAAGTCAACAGATATATGCTACGGCTACATTGTCGGCTACTATTGGAAGACATATATTGGAATTAGGTTTCCAATATGATCAAGCAATATATAGAAGTTATAGCTTGGCTGCTGGCGGTCTTTGGACTTTGATGAAACAAGAAGCAAACCAACATATTCTTTACCAAGATTTGGATAATCCTATCATCGATTATAGCGGTGCTTATCCGGTTGTTTCATACGATAGAAAATATGATGAAAGTTCTCAAACTTATTTTGATAAGAGTATAAGACAAAAGTTATATGGTAATATAACCGGAACTGAATATATTGATATAGATTCTTACGATCCTTCAACATTCTCAATAGATATGTTGTCTGTTGATGAATTATATAATGCAGGAAATTCCTATGTTAGCTTCTCAGGTTATGATTATACTGGAAAGAAAATAACAGGAAAAACATCATTGCAGGATTATTTCAACGGAACTAATGGTAAAAGGGATTTGGGAGCTTGGCAACCTATATATATGGCAGGTTATATACAAGACAGATTCAATTTTAGAGATTTGATATTCAATATTGGTGTTCGTGTTGATAGATATGATGGTAATCAACAAGGTTTGAAAGACCCATATTTACTATATGCTTCTTATACGGTAGCTGATATGAAAAACAATGGTAGAACAGATATTCCTGCCGGCGTTCCAGATGATGCTATTGTTTATGTAAATACTTTGAATAGTGGTTTGAGCAATAATTTCCAAGGCGTTAATATTACTGGTTACCGTTCGGGAGAAGGTTCTGCTTCTACATGGTATACTGCAAGTGGAGAAATTGTTTCCGACCCAAGTAGAGTTTCTGGTGCATCAGGACAGCCGTTGCCATTTAGAAAAGGTTTGTTGCAAGATACCGGTCTTCCTGAAACCATCAGTACGGAAGCATTTAAAGATTATGAACCGCAGATAGTTGTTATGCCTCGTATAGCATTCTCGTTCCCTGTTTCTGATAAATCAGAGTTCAAAGCATCGTATGATGTTATCGCAAGAAGACCGGGTTCAGGTTATTGGCAAGCAAATTATGCAAGTTACTTGTTTATGGAAAGACAAAGTGGTGCAGCATTGACAAATCCAAACTTGAAACCTGAAAAGATTACAAACTACGAGTTGTCATTCCAACAGGCATTATCAGAAAGTTCTGCTCTATCAATTTCTGCATACTACAAACAGACAAGAGACCTTATCAACTTGGTTCAGTATGTTGGTGCAGACCCTACTACAATGTACTATTCTTACGATAATCAAGATTTCAGAACAACCAAAGGTTTGACGGTCGGATATGATTTGAGACGTTCAAGAAATGTTAGAATTTCTGCTAACTACACTTTGCAGTATGCAGAAGGTACAACAGGTCTTACTAATACGACAATTCTTTCTTTGATTAGAGCTGGTTATCCTAATGTCAAAATGATGTTCCCTATCAGTGATGATAGACGTCATGCTTTCAAATTAGGTTTTGATTTCAGATTTGACGGAGGCGATAAATACAATGGTCCTACAACAAAGAGAATCGTTACGGACAAGAATGGTGAAGCAAAAGTTAAAACCATTAAATGGTTGCAAAACTTTGGTGTTAATGTAACTGGTTTGGCTCAATCAGGAGCTCCTTATACTAAGTATTTCAGTAATACGCAATCTACAATTGTCGGCAGCTATCGTGGTGCTCGTTTGCCTTGGATTTTCCGTTTTGATATGACTATCGATAAGGCGTTTATGTTCAAAGTTGGTAAGCGTAACACTATGTTAAAAGCATTCTGTACTATTTATAACGTTCTTGACACTAAGGGTGTTATGGGAGTATATGGTGTAACCGGCGACCCTGATGATAATGGTTATTTGACAGATCCGGAAACTCAGACTGCAATCAGATCTCAACTTGATGAAAAAGCATATAGAAATTACTATATGATGTACTTAGATAATTATAATTATAATTATCTTTCTCCAAGAAGAGTTGAAATAGGCGTTCAATACGAGTTTTAGGGGTTAATGTTTAATTAGAAATATTTGAAAAGTTATGAAACATATTGTTCGTAAATTAACGTTATTAATGTTTTGTTTATGCTTTGTTAGCATATCTGCCGATGCATTACCATACAAAGGAAAGGTTGCTAAAAAAGTTGTAACAAAGGCAGGAGATCTTGAGAGATGTAGACGTGCTCAGGGCTCTGCAGAATTAAGTATAAACAATGTCCGTGCTCGTATTAACCAAGGTGGTAATATGTGGTATGACGGTTCCACAGCACAATACTTTGTTCCCAAAGATGGTAATAGTACAGCGATGTTCTGTGCGGCTTTGTGGATTGGAGGACAAGATGAAAACCAACAGTTGCGTGTGGCAGCATTGAAGTTTGGACAAGACGGTGATGATTTTTGGCCTGGTCCATTGACTGTTGATGCTAATGCTTCTGTAAATAAAGCTGTTTGTGATGAATGGGATAAATTATATAAAATCACAAGAGCAGAAGTACAGGCGTTCATTAACTCTTTTGAAAAGGATCCGGAAGGTAAACCTATTCCTGGAACTTACGATCCGGAGACACTTACAGATGTTATAAGGAATTGGCCGGGAAACGGTAATACTTCTTTGAAACAATCTAAATTCTTAGCACCTTTCTACGATCAAAATAAGAATGGTATATACGAGTATAATGATGGTGATTATCCATATTATGATTTTGAAGGAGTTTTGTGCCCTGCCAAAATTAAAGCAGAATTGCCTGCCGGTAGTAAATATACTCCGACACCTACAATGGAGTCGGATACAACAAATCCTAACTATGGAACAGGTGGTAAAATGCCTGCTTACAATGGTCTGCTTGTCGATCAAGTCTTGAAAGGCGATGAAACTATTTGGTGGATTTTCAATGATAAGGGTGCTGCTCATACTGAGTCGGGTTCAGAAAACCCTATTGGTTTGGAAATTCGTGCTCAGGCATTTGCTTTCACGATGAATAATGAAATCAACAACATGACTTTCTATTCATACGAAATCATTAACCGTTCTACATTTACATTGACTAATACGTTTTTCAGCCAGTGGGTTGATACAGACTTAGGATATGCACAAGATGACTATGTTGGTTGTGATGTTGAAAGAGGTTTGGGATATTGCTACAATGGACAAAAGACTGACGGACCGGGAACAGGTGCTTATTCAGGAAACCCTCCTGCCGTTGGTATAGACTTCTTCCAAGGTCCTTATATGGATCCTGACGGACGTGATAATCCTAAGGTTGATATTGAAGCGTTTATTGAAAAGTATGGTGCAAGAGAGTTAGGTCAATATTGTGTTGAAGCCGGTTTGACTTATGCTGATACAACTAATGTTGCAAAGATGAAAGACAATGAGAAATTGCGTATCATCTTGACCGATAATGCTTATAAGTACAAAAAGGCATGGTATCCAAAATCAAAGAATGCCGTAGATGCTTGTGCAATCAACGGAGTTAACTTTGGTAATGGTATTGTTGATGACGAGCGTTTTGGTATGAGACGTTTTGTGTATTACAATAATAGTATTGCTTCTAATGGAGAGCCTGATAAGGCATCTGACTACTACAACTACCTAAGAGGATATTGGAAAGACAATAAACGTATGGTCTTCGGAGGTAATGGATATAATACCGATGTAGAAGAAGGTGTTTATGCAGACTTTATGTTCCCTGGAACTTCTGATATTTGGGGTTGGGGCGTAAGAGAAACCGGTAGAGAAGACGAATATGCAGGTAAAAACTGGTCTGAACAAACAGCAGGTAATGAGCCTGGCGATAGACGTTTTATGCAATCTGCTGGTCCATTCACTTTGAAACCTGGTGCAATCAACTATATTACTGTTGGTATTCCATTCGCACAAGCTGCAACAGGTGGTCCTTGGGCTTCTGTTGAATTGCTTCGTACGGTTGATGACAAGTGCCAAGCATTGTTTGACAATTGTTTCAATGTATTTGAAGGTCCTGATGCTCCTAATGTTGTTGTTCAGGAATTGGATAGAGAGATTATACTTTATTTGACAAATGAACCTGGAAGCAACAACTTCAATGAGAAGTTTAACGAAATTGATAACACAATACCAAGAGACTATCAAGAAATGGTAATCAATGGTAGCGACACAACTTATGTAACTCACGAATACGATAGAAATTATAGATTTGAAGGTTATCAAATCTTCCAGTTGGCTGACGCTTCTGTATCTGTTGCTGATATTTATGACAATAGCAAGGCTCGTTTGGTCGCACAATGTGATATTGAAAATTATGACCCTGCTCAAAACAATGCTCCTATTGCTGAATTGACCAATGTTACAATAACTAATGGCTATCCATCATCACAGGTAATGGTCAGCGGTGCTAACGAAGGTATCAGACACTCATTTAGTATTACGGAAGATATGTTCGCTACAACTACCGATAAACGTATTGTAAATAATAAGAAATACTATTACATTGCTATCGCTTATGCGTACAATGATTATAAACATTACAACGTTGAAGACGCTACAAAAATAGACGGTCAAAAAGAGCCTTATGTAGCATCAAGAAAGAAAGGTGATGGTAGCAGCATTGAGCCTGTTATGGCTATACCTCATATGAATCAAGCAGAACAAAACGGAACTTTGGTTCAATCTTCTTATGGTGTTTCTCCTGAAATTATCCGTATAGAGGGTAACGGAAATGGTGGTATGACTTTGAGATTGTCTTCCGAGTCTGTTGATAATTTGTTTGACCCTGCAAATACTGCAAACATCATTCAACAACCTAAGTATGAAAAGAACTATGGTCCGTTGAATATTTCTATCGTTGATCCGTTGAACGTAAAACAAGGTGATTATTACATACGTTTGATACCAAATCAAAATTCTCCTAACCTTATGGATAGTTGCACTTGGGCATTGACAAATGTAAATCCTGAATTGGCTCTTTATTTTGACGGAAAAGATTCTGTATATGAGGTTACATCAGATCGTCCTATATGCGATATTAATGAACAGATAATATTTGATTTGGGTATTTCTGTATCAATTAACAATATTCCTAATGTTGCTGAAACGATAGATATGACTCTTACTCAGTTACAATATGTGGCTAATTCGTTGAATAGTGATGCATATTTGTCTTCAAACATTGTATATAAAGATGCAAGTAAGGGTTGGTTGTATGGTTTCACTGACTCTGATGAATCTATGCTTACCAATTGGATTAGAAGTGGTTCATCTGTACCTGCCGGTGATGATGGTAATTTCATTTCCGACCCTAATTCGGATTACTATTATGTACGTCGCCGTGAGACAGGAGGCGAGGACAAAGTTGCTTTGGATCCTAATAGCCAATTTGAGAATGTTGTTTATGGAACATGGGCTCCGTATAAACTGACATCTTTTGAAAACAATCACCCTGCATTTTCTCGTAGATATTTCCTTGCAAATGGTGAGACTGAAAATAATGCTTGGAGTGACCCATTGCAGATGCGTTCATTAGTATATAATGATATGAACAATTTGGCATCCGTTGATATTGTATTCACAAGCGATACTTCAAAATGGACTCGTTGTCCTGTTATTGAAATGGGTACTGATACTACTGTAACAGAGGGACGTGCAAAGAAATTCCAATTAAGAAGACATGCATCTGTTGATAAAGAAGGTAATGCCATAGTAGATCCTGATTATCCTCAGGGTATGGGTTGGTTCCCTGGTTATGCGATTAATTTGGAAACAGGAGAAAGATTGAACTTAATGTTCGGAGAAAATTCTTCTCTTGGTCAGTACAATGGTCGTGATATGATGTGGAATCCTACTCTTGCTGGTAATGGAAGTTCTTACGGTGGTATGCATTATGTATATGTTCTTGGAACAAATCAGTTCAGAATCAATCCTCAATTAGGTTCAATTACCACAGTTTCTCCAACGAGATATGACCAAGGTGTTTGGGCTTATGATATTTTGAAACAATTAGATAATGTGACCGGTACCGGAGGTTCAAACGTTAGAATTTTTGATAGAGTTGAATCCTTGTTTGCTTCTATCATGTGGGTAGGTATGCCTGCTCCATTGACTCAAATGTTTGCACAAGGTGTAGATGAGGCAAATAAAGACAAATCTCCTATGTTGATACCTACTGATGCAACTGTTCAAATAAGAGTTAGAAAGCCTTATCAACTAAATTGGGCAGGAAGTTCTTATGACAACAACAATAAACCAGAAACTCCAATGAACAACAATTATCCAATGTATCAATTCACACTTGGTAGCGATATTGCTGTTATGAGAGGTGTTACAAGCATTGCAGAAAGTGCTTTGGATGATATTCAGGTTGTTCCTAATCCTTATTTTGCATTTGACTTGTATGAGCAAGATCAGATTCAGAATTTGGTTAAGATTACCAATCTTCCGCCTGATTGTTATATAACAATATATGCTGTTGATGGTACGGTTGTTCGTAAATTGAGAGGTCCTTCCGCTTCATTGGTTTCAGGCGGTGGTACTGCATTGACGAGTGTTGATTGGGATTTGAAGAATGAAAGAGGTCTTCAAATATCAGGTGGTGTATATCTAATTCATGTTAAGGCTGATGGTATTGGAGAAAAATTGGTTAAATGGTTTGGCGCTTTGCGTCCGGTTGATTTGAACTCTTTCCAATAATAGTTAGTTAAACAAGCAATAGTTTTTGTAAAACTTAGAAAAGATAGAAGTTATGAATAAAATACATAAAATAATCAGTTTAGTCATATTATTGACAATGCTTGTGCCTAATATGACAAAAGCAGGTAACGACGACAGACGTGGTACGGCCGGAGCAGGGGAGTTGTTGATTAACCCTTGGGCTCGCAGTGCCGGTTGGTCAGGTGTCAATACTGCTAATGGTAGAGGATTGGATGCTTTGTTTACTAACCCTGCAGGTTTAGGACATGCGGGTGGTACGGAGTTCTATATCAACTATTCCAACTATCTAAATAATTCCGATATAGGTATAATTACGGCGGGTTTGGCTCAAAATCTTGGTGATTATGGCGTTTTGGGTTTGACGGTTAATTCTATGAGCTTTGGTAAGATTGATAGAACAACTGTTAATGCTCCTGAACCGACAGGTGGTACATTCAGCCCTAATTTGATGAATATAGGAGTATCGTTTGCAAAGGCGTTTTCTTCAAGTATCTATGCCGGTATTACGTTGAAAGTTATCAGCGAAGGTATAGACAATGTTACTGCAACAGGTGTTGGATTTGACGCAGGTATTCAATATGTAACGGGTAATGATTACGAAATCAAGTTCGGTATTGCGTTGAAGAACTGGGGTCCTTCAATGAGTTTCTCAGGTGATGGTCTTTCTATCATGTCAACAATACAGAATGCCGATTACAATATGACAGTGGAACAGCGTTCATTGGCTTGGGAGTTGCCTTCAAGTTTGAATATCGGTGCATCTTACGATTTCTTGTTTGCTGAAAAAGAACATCGTTTGACTTTGGCAGCAAATTATGAGTCAATGGCATTTGCAAAAGACCTTTACACAGCGGGTGCTGAATATGCTTTCAAGAATTTGTTTATGATTCGTTGCGGTTATACTTATCAAGACGGTGGTACGAGCGATATTTATACCAATACCGAAAGAACAAACTTCTCTAACGGCTTTTCGGCAGGTGCTACAATCAACGCTACATTATCCAAAGCAAAGGGCGATAAACGTAGTAAAGACCTATCTATCGATTACGCTTACAGAACCACTGCAATTATGGGCGGAATCCATACGGTTGGTGTGAGATTGACTTTGTAAAATATAGATAACAGATAGTTAAATATATTCAAAATGAATAGAAGACTTGAAATAATAGTCTTCTATTCGTTTAATTTGTAAATCATAAAACAAAAAAATATGTCAGAAATTAAATATTATTCAGCAGAAGGGCTGAAAAGACTTAAAGACGAACTTCATCATCTGATTGCTGTTGAGCGTCCTGCTATTTCTGCGGCTATTGCAGAGGCAAGGGAAAAGGGCGATTTGAGTGAGAACGCCGAATATGATGCAGCCAAAGAGGCTCAATCGCATTTGGAAGCCAAGATAGTGCAGATGCAAGACTTGGTTGCCAATGCCCGTCTGCTTGATGAAAGCAAGATAGACACATCTAAGGTGTTGTTGCTTTCAAAGGTGGAGTTTGAAAACGTTGCATTGAAAAAGAAAATGACATACGAGATAGTTCCCGAGAATGAAGCGGATTTCAAACAGGGAAAGATTTCCGTTACTTCGCCCATTGCAGTAGGCCTTTTGGGAAAACAAGTCGGAGATGTGGCAGAAGTCAAAGTTCCTGCCGGTATAATGAAATTAAAAATAACGAAAATATCACGTTAAGAGTGGTGTTTTTGATTTGCAGAGTAAGAAATAAAGATTATGGCATCAATATTTTCAAAAATAATAGCGGGAGAAATTCCTTCTTATAAGGTTGCCGAGAACGATAAGTTTTATGCGTTTTTGGATATTTCTCCGTTACAGAAAGGTCATACTTTGGTTGTTCCGAAAAAGGAAGAGGATTACATCTTTGATATTTCGGACGAGGATTTGAAAGACTATATATGTTATGCGAAACGTATTGCAAACGCAATTAAAAAGGCTTATCCTTGCGTTAAGGTAGGTATGGCTGTCATCGGTCTTGAAGTGAGACACGCACATATTCATTTGGTTCCGATGCAAAAGGAGGGAGATTTGAATTTTGCCAACCCTAAGATGAGTTTCACGGAGGCAGAGTTTAAGGAAATCGCAGCCAATATCGCCGCCAATATGTAGAATTTTAATCGCAAACATTGGAATTTTAATCGTAAGTACGTAGAAATTCAATCGTAACATATAAATTTACAACGCAAGGTGTGAAACCTTGCGTTTTTTTTGTGCCATTGATGAGATTATCCTTATTTACTTTGTCATTTTTTATGGCTGTCTTGTGTTTGTCATATTGATATTTTCCGCTTTTATTCGGTAATTAATCCCAATCGGTCGTTAGATTTTGCACACCGCTTTGATACTTATGTTGTGCGTATTGAGGATTACGTTCTTTATACTTAAATTCGTGTGGCGGGGAGTGAAGTTTTTGAGTGAAAACAGTCGTACTTTTTTCCAAATCAGCCTGACTTGGAAATTTGTCAGGCTGACCTGGAAAAGTATTGGGCTAACTTGGAAAAGTATTGGGCTGATTTGAACACAAATCTCAGTAGAATAAATACAAACTTCAAACCAACGGGTATAAACTTCAATGCAAAAAATATAAACTTCAAGTCAATGGGTACAAACTTCAATGCAGAAAATATAAATTTTAAGCCAACGGATACAAGTATCAATATAATGAATAAAAATCTCAATGCAATGGTTGTAAAATGTAGGGGGTATGTGTGTAATATGAAGACGGCAATGTAAAATATCAATTCGCTAATGTTAAAAATCAAGATGCTAATGTAAGAAATCCGTTTGCTAACGGCCGCCGGTGAGAATGGAAAGCGTTTTTGGTAGGTGGCGTTTAAGGATTTTGTAGGCAAAAACGGATAAAACGGCTATCGTCGGAACACAAACAAAGTAGTTAAATAAAAAACTTAAATCGTTTTGAGGCAATATGCGAATTAAAAAGGTGTTGAGCCATTGCAACGGAATGACGTGTATGGCGAATAAAAAGAAAGATGCTTGCGATAAGGAGCGGTTTTCGCCTTTGATGCGGCGTTCGATAAGAGTGGAAACGAAAAGTAAGACGCAAACGATGCCGAACAAAAGGAAAAGGTTGTGAATATAAGGGTTGTTGGTGGCAGTGTGCGGCTTGTTTGTCGGCGAAATGTTAAGCAATAAATCCGAAACCATAAGGATAAACGTTGTAATATAAACCGATTTGCGTGGCAAATGTGCGATGGTTTTGATGATATTAAGTTTGTTTATGCTGAAAAATGCGCCTAACGAAAAGAAAAATACGGCACTCGCACTTCGTCCCAAAGCATCTAAATCCATAAACCAAAGCAAACACAACAGCGATATGGCGATAATGTTTTTGTTTCTTAAAAGCAGAAAAACGATTGGCGAAAGGATACACATATAAATCAAGTCCCTTATGAACCAAAACTGAAACGCTATCGGGCTTTTTCCACCATTCCAATAGCAAAAAGCGGAGAGTATGTGCGGAAGTGTCGTTGCGTAATGTCGTATGTACGGGTCGGTGAAGATGCGAAACAAGAGTACAAATAAATTCCAAAGCAGGTAGGGAACAAGTAACGTGTTTATTCGTTTTTTTAGTTTGGACAGATAAGAGGAAATGGTGAAGGATTGTTTATTGTCTTTGTTGAAAAAGAAGTAATAGCCCGATGTGATGAAGAATAACGGCACTGCCAAGCGTGTAATCACCTGCGAGATTAAGAAATATACGGCGAATGCGGGCGTTGAAGGGTGAATATTTATCAAATTCGGCTGATGTACATGGATAAAGCAGACGGCAATCATCAAAGGAAAGCGTAGGAAATCCATGGTTTTGGATTGCAGTGCGTCGTAATCGGGCGAAAGAGGGCGTTTGTTTGATAAGGTGTCGGACATTTGCGTTGCGAGAAGAAAATATAAAGGTTTTTATAAATAAAAGTGCGGGACTATGTTTCAAATCGCGCACTTTTTAGTATTAAATAACAGGTAAATTATTTGATAATCTTATTGACATCATCTTCACTCAGGGTTGCGGCGTCAAGATTTTTGGGAATCTTGTAGTTTTTGCCGTTATATTTGATGTAAGCACCGAAACGACCGTTTAGCAGTTGGGCTCCCGAAGAAAACTCTTTCAAAGCAGTGGAACTCGTTGCTTTCTTTTTACCGCTTACAATGTCTATTGCCT
The DNA here is from genome assembly GCA_900315335.1 of uncultured Bacteroidales bacterium. Lineage (GTDB taxonomy): Bacteria > Bacteroidota > Bacteroidia > Bacteroidales > P3 > Scybalousia_A. Next base: position 8,027 of record OMYR01000029.1, on the reverse strand, counting down.
GTTGCGGTTGAAGGGTTGCTATATCGATGTCCTTAGGTATGCGGAAGTTTTTCTCTTTGTATGAAAGATACAATCCGAATCTGCCGTATTTCAGTTCAATCGGCTCGTTTTCTAACAGGGTTATCGTTTTCGGCAGGTCTTTGGTCAGGGCGTCTTTTGTAATCTTTTTTTCTATTTCCGTTATGGATTGCTCCAAAGTTACGTTGTATGGGTCGATATCTTTTGGAAGCGAAACGTTTTTGTCGCCCCATTTGATGTAAGCACCGAAGCGTCCGGTGTTGGCAAGAATGTCTTTGTCCTTGTATTTGCCCACAAGACGAGGAAGGTTAAACAAAGACAAAGCCTCTTCCAATGTTATGGTGGAAATACTTTGGTTGTTTTTCAGCGAAGAGAACTGCAAATTCTCGTCTTTGCCGCTTTCGCCGATTTGTACCAATGAGCCGTAGCGACCGATACGGGCATAAACCTTTTTGCCGCTCTTAGGGTCGATACCAAGAAACCTTTCGCCTTTTTGTCTTTCGGCGTTATCGTTGGCGTTTCTCACTTCGGCAATGAAAGGATTGTAGAAATCGGACATCATCTTGTGCCAATCTTTTTTGCCTTGTGCGATTTGGTCAAACTGACTCTCCACTTCGGCAGTGAAGTTATAGGAAAGAATATCCTTAAAGTTCTCAACAAGGAAATTATTTACGATTATTCCTATATCGGTTGGGGCAAGTTTGTTGTTTTCTTTGCCGTAGTTTTCTATCTCGACGCTTTTGGTTATTTGTTTGTCTTCAAGTGTCAAAACATTTACTTCTCTTGTCTGAGCAGGCAATGAACGTTTTTCCACATATTCACGGCGTTGAATTGTCGTTATGGTAGGGGCGTATGTGGAAGGACGACCTATGCCCAAATCCTCCAAACGTTTGACAAGCGATGCTTCATTGTATCTTGCAGGTTGCGAATTGAAAGATTGTTTTGCTTTTATCTGTTGTAAAAGAAGTGTTTCGCCGTTAGAAATATTCGGTATCAAAGAAATTTCTTCTTCATTAGGCTCATCGTCATCAACACTTACCTGATAAAGTTTCAAAAATCCGTCAAACAAAATCACTTCGGCTTGGGAAGTGAAATGATTGTCGTCGTTGCTTATCTCTATATCGATTACTGTTTTTTCGAGTTTGGCTTCTGCCATTTGCGAAGCCACCATACGTTTCCAAATAAGAGAATACAGACGTGTTTGATAACTGTCGCCGCTTATCGTTTGGCGTTCCAATGATGTAGGACGAATTGCTTCGTGGGCTTCTTGGGCGCCTTTGCTCTTGGTTGCGTATTTTCTTATTTTCAAATACTGCTTGCCAAACATATCTGGGATAACTTGTTTAGCCATATCCAAGGCGTAATCACTCAAATTGACGGAGTCTGTTCTCATATAAGTTATCAAACCTTGCTCATAAAGTTGTTGGGCAACCATCATAGTCTGCGAAACGGAGAAACCGAGTTTTCTTGAAGCCTCTTGCTGTAATGTTGAAGTGGTAAAAGGAGGAGCAGGCATACGTTTCTCAGGTTTCTTTTCAATTGCACAAACCTTGAAAGTGGCATCTGCGCATCTGTTTAGAAATTCGTAAGCCTTTTCTTCGGAATCGAACTTGTTATTAAGCGTTGCTTTCAACAGGCTTTTGTTGTCCGATGTATGAAACAAAGCGCTGACTTTATAATTAAAGGAAGAAACGAACTGTTTTATCTCTTCTTCTTTTTCAACAATCAAACGAACGGCAATACTTTGCACTCTGCCGGCAGACAATCCCAATTTGATTTTCTTCCATAGCACGGGCGACATCTCGTAACCGACAATACGGTCCAAAACTCTTCTCGCCTGTTGGGCATTAACCAAGTTAATGTCTATCTCTCGAGGATTGGCGATAGCGTTAAGGATTGCAGTTTTTGTGATTTCGTTGAAAACAATACGTTTGGTATCTTTCTTTTTTAGGTTTAACTCTTCATTCAAATGCCATGCGATAGCCTCTCCCTCGCGGTCTTCATCACTTGCAAGCCATACCGTTTTGACTTTTTTGACGGCGTCTTTCAATTCTTTGACAACTTTCTTCTTGTCCTCCGGTACTATATAATTAGGTTCAAACTTGTTTTCTATATCTATTCCCAATTCTTTCTTTTCCAAATCACGGATATGACCGAAAGAAGACATAACTTTATAATCGTTTCCTAAGTATTTCTCTATGGTTTTAGCCTTAGCAGGCGACTCGACTATTACTAAATTATCTGCCATTTTGTTTATCTTTGATTTAAGAGTTTGCAAAATTACAATAATAAATGAAAACAAAATAAGACATTAATTAAAAAAACATTTTTTTTCGTACTTTTGCAGCCTTGATTTAGAAACGGGAAAATTGATACAAAACACGATGAAAAAGATATTGTTTTTACTCGCCATATTGTGCGTTCAGACGAGTTTCGCTCAACTGATAATCGGCAACAATAGATTTGAAAAATACTTACCTATGCTTGAAAACAAAAGGGTTGCCGTTGTCTGCAATCACACAAGTGTAGTCGTCAATGTTAATAATGACACTGAGAAAAAAGTATCAAAGCATTTGGTCGATACATTACTTGGTAAAAACATAAACATTAAAACTCTCTTTACTCCTGAACATGGTTTGAAAGGAACGCAGGAAGCCGGCAAATTGATAAATGGCGTTTCGTATTACAAAGATTCAATAAAAATTATCTCTCTGTACGGCAAAAACAAGAAACCGACAAAGCAACAAATGAATGATATAGATATCGTTGTTTTTGACTTGCAGGACGTAGGTTGTCGTTTTTATACTTATATCTCGACATTGGAATACGTTATGGCGGCATGTATCGAAAACTCGAAACCTATAATCGTTTTGGACAGACCAAATCCCAATAATTTTGTTGCGGGACCTGTTTTGAAAAAAGATTGTAAAAGTTTTGTGGGTATGCAATCTATTCCTATCTGTTATGGATTGACGATAGGGGAGTATGCAAAGATGATAAACGAAGAACATTTGGTCGATAGTTTGCGTCTTTGTGATTTGACGGTTATACCTATGCTTAATTACAATCGTGATAGCATTTATACAATAGATGTTTTCCCTTCGCCGAACTTACAAAGTATGCAGGCAATTCGTAATTATCCGACATTATGTTTATTTGAGGGTACTCCGATATCTGTTGGAAGAGGAACAAATCAACCTTTTGAGATTGCAGGTTTCCCCGAATATCCTATCAAGATAAAGAAATTTGTACCCAAATCCATTAAAGGCGTTGCCGAAAACCCTCCTTATATGAATGACACGTGTTTCGGCGTTACTTACAAGATAAATTCGCAGGATATAGAGTTGGAAGAAATTATCGAGATGTACAATTATTTTCCTCAAAAAGACAAGTTCTTTAATCGAATGTTCGACCTGCTGACGGGCGATAAGACGATAAAAGAACAAATCAAGCAAGGAAAGTCGGCAGACGACATTCGCAAAACATGGGAAGAAGATTTAAGAAATTACGAAAAGATTAGACAAAAATATCTTATCTATAAATAATCCTGACTATTGGTTTTGTTTTGTCTAATGTTTATTATACTTTAATTATTTACTAAAAGAAAAAGAGTTTTTGAGTTATGATAAAACTACCTGTTTATGAAATTTTTTATTCCTTGCAAGGCGAGGGCAGAAATGTGGGTATGGCTGCTTGTTTTGTTCGTCTTGCCGGCTGCAATGTAGGTTGTGATTTTTGCGATGAGAAAAAGGCTTGGAGCAAGAGTAATTCCGTTTTGATGAATGCCGATGAGATTTTACAGAAGGTTAAAGAGTTTTCTGCGACAAATGTTATCGTTACAGGAGGAGAGCCTACCCTTTACGATTTAAGTGAATTGACAAAAGCGTTGCACGATAGCGGAATAAAGACATATATTGAGACATCGGGGGTTAATCCTATCACCGGATTTTGGGATTGGATTACTCTTTCGCCTAAGAAAAACAAATTACCGTTGCCGAAATCCCTGCAAAAGGCGAATGAATTAAAAGTTGTCATTGAACAAGAAAAAGATTTCATATTTGCCGAAAATATGCGTTCGCAAGCAATAACAAAAAAGGATAGTGATGTAATAGAAAAAGTGTTTTATTTGCAGCCTGAATATTCAAAGAAAGAAACGGTGCTGCCTATTATTGAAGAATACATTAAAGCCAATCCCGTTTGGCGATTGTCGTTACAGATGCACAAAATGATAAATGTGAAATAAGAAAAGCAAAATCGTGATTGCGTTTTGCGTAATGAGTTTTTTAATTACTCACATTGATAAAATAATGTTTAATACTATTCTATTAGTGTTAAACATTATTTTGCTGATATTTAACATTAATTTTGTGATATGAGATATTATTTTTTTCGATATGTGTTTTGAGAGAATTTATTTGAGATTCGGGATTGTTTTTTGTTGAATGTAGCCTTGCGAAGTCTTGCGTAAAATTATTGTCGTTACACCATTTGTCAAAAGAATGTATTTTGCGTTTAAGGTTAGGTTGTAGGCGGTTGCTTGCGATATTGTTTTATCGGTTATCGGCACTGTTTGGGCTTTGCATTCGACAAGCATAAATGGTTTTCGCTCGCTATCGTAAATTACAATGTCATATCGCTTTTGCATTTGCCCTACATTGATTTGTGCTTCCAATGAAAAACGCGTCAAAGGATAATGAAAACTTTCGTTTAGGATAGAAACGGTATGCTGCCTTACCGTTTCTTCCGGCGTTAGGGCAACATACCGTCTGCGTATCTTACAATATATTTTTTCTTTAATCATCGTAGTCTTCACTTGAAGTGTTGTAATCTTGCGAAGAAGATTTTGTCGGTTTCTTTTGTCTTTTCATATTTGCGGTTTTACCGAAGTTATACGAGAAAGATATTCTTACGCTTTGAGAATAAGGGTGGCGTTTTGTGAATGATATGTATTGGTCGGTGTAATCATAACCGAAGCCGCCACGAGTATCGAAAATATCACGGAAATTCAAAGCGATTGTAGCTCGTTTGTTCCAAAGTGATTTTCTTATAGCCAAGTCAAAATCGTATCGGGCATTGTTTTTACCTTGAATAGTTTTTCGTGGAGCGTTATAACGTCCGGATAATTGGATAGTAAAGTTTTTAGGCAGGGTGATAGTAGTGTTTAATTTGGCGTTGAAGTTAAAAGAACTTATTTCGCTATAACCCAAGCCAGTTCCGTCTTGGTAAGAACCAAAGAAGTTCATACTTAGATTGGCTTTCCACCAATCTGTAATATCTCTATCGATGATAAATTCCAATCCATAGTTTGAAGAACGGGCAAGATTGACGAATGTTTGGGCTGTTACACTGTTGGCGTCCTCGTTACTTGCCGCTTCCCAAGCCCATTCAAAGCCGTAACGTTCAGCATTCTCTTCGTTCCAAAGAAATTGAAAACGTGTTATTCCATTATTCACATAGCGATAATAAGCAGAAGTGAAAATTGTTGTTTTAGGCAGCATTAAAGACCAACCTAATTCAAAGGCATTAGTAAATTCAGGGTCTATGTCGGGATTACCAAAACGTAAATATTCTTTATTGGTTCTATCGATGTTCGGCATAACCGTCCAAGGATCTGGACGACGGATACGACGGGAATATGATATTTGGAATGAATTCATTTGATTCAATTGATAAGAAATATGTATTGACGGATACAATGGGTTATAGTCTTTATTGAATGGTGTAGAAACGTGCTCGAAATCTGTTTTCTTGAAATCGTTTCTTACTATCTCTTGACGCAAACCTAATTGTGCGGAGAATTTCTTACCTATCTGAAATCCGTATGTAGCATAGAAAGCGTGGATAAATTCATCTCTTTCAAAATCGTAACTTTCTTTGTTGTTCAATATACCATCGTAGGCTGTCCTTGATGTTGATGTGCCACCGTGATAATCTAAATTATAACCAACTTCCAATTTTGAATTTTCGCCAAAAGGATGAACATAATGAATATCAGCAATCGCTCCGTAATTATTACTTTCGGACGTATCACCTCTATAATAATCTTGAATTAAACTACCATTGAAAATCTCGCCGTTATTTGCGTATGTAATGTCGTCTTGAATTTTTCTGTTCATTTTACCCCAATTCCAAGTGAAACTTGCATAGAATTGTTGTTCTTTATTGTTTTTGAAATCTTTTTGATATGAAAGTCCGACGTTGTTAAACATTCCATAGCTTGTTCCATTACTCTTGTCGATATTGTTACGCTCGTCAATATCCTTTATAAGGTTGCTGTTGGTGGTTGTCGAATAATCATCGGGAGTGTTATGTATGTGAGAATTCAGACTTAACGTTAAGGTATTATATTTATTGATGTACCAATCGCCACCTATTCTAAAACCGCCGCCGAAACCTTTTTCGCCACCGTTTCTTTGACTTCTTATTATATCTGATACACTTCCGTTATTATTAAAGAATCGCAGATTATCGGTTTTCATACCTCTTTGATTGTAATTAAAATCTCCCGAAGCGGAAAGTGAAAACTTTTTATTGGACCAATTGATTGAAGCCGACAATCGTTCTTTTGGTTGAAATTCTTTTAATGACGAACCGCTCGATAGATTGATATTACCATTCAAACCCATATTTCCTTTTTCTTTCAAAGTGATATTGATAATACCGCTCATACCTTCGGGATTGTATTTAGCCGAAGGGTTGGTGATAACTTCGACTTTGTCGATTTGTGAAGCCGGTATTTGATTTAATACTGTTGCCACATCGTTGCCATATAATGTTGAGGGTTTGCCGTCAATCAAAAGAGTAACGTTTGAAGCCCCTCGAAGAGATATATTACCTTCGTCATCGACTTCAACACTTGGAACATCTTGCAAAACATCGCTTGCATCTCCGCCTGCACTGACAAGATTTTGATCTACATTGACTACACGTTTGTCAAGTTTATATTCCATCATTTGTTTAGCACCGACAATTGTAACTTCTTGCAAATTCTCGCTTGAAGTCTGTAATCTTATTGTTCCGACATTAACGTTGGAGGATTTTATTTCAACATCCTTTATGAAATCCTTGTAACCGACAAATGAAAACTTGATTGTGTATTTACCATAACTGATATTTTTGATGTTAAAATCGCCATTGTCATTGGTTATGCCTCCATTGACAAGTTTGGAATCTTTCAATATTGATACAGATACATACGGCAAAGGTGAAGAATCATTATCGTCTAAAATCTTTCCTGATAGCGTTGATTTTTGTGCTGACACTGGTAAACTGATTATTAACACTAATAATAGGGTAACACATAACATTGTTTTCTTAAAAAATCTCATATCTTTTCTTTTATGTCGTTAATGATTAAAAAGTGAATAACGTAAGTTTTTTTGAAACATTACATTTTTTTGACAAAAAAGAGTGCAAAAAGTTTAATTTAGGAATGTGAATTACAATCAAATTTTTTATTTGCGTTGTTAGATGAAATAGATTCGGGTGTATATAGTTTTGTTGAATGAGAACTGTTGAATAGATTTTATGTAAAAGTGAAAAATTTATTAAATTTGTTGTCATAAAGATGAATTTGTGGGCAAAATTATTCGAAAATACCCGTATTTTTAGGATAAAAACCAAAATGGACAATAATAAAATATAAATTTTTTATCTTGAAAAACAATATTTTAAGGAATAATAACGAAAAAAATAGTTATAAATATTTGGTGGGTATTTGAAAATATCGTAATTTTGCATTCGCCTTTTGAGAGGAAAACTAAACGTGGTGCAGGGGATTTAGGTGGGAGAGAAAAGGACAAGTTCAGTTATTTGAAAGTTTAAGAGATAAGATAAAAGAATGCCGATATAACTCAGTTGGTAGAGTAGCTGATTTGTAATCAGCCTGTCGGGGGTTCAAGTCCCTCTATCGGCTCAATCTTGTTGGGGAAGTCGCATAGTGGCAATTGCAACAGACTGTAAATCTGTCCTCTTCGGAGTTCGGTGGTTCGAGTCCACCCTTCCCCACG